>CAYZPZ010000201.1:0-3672 GCA_964480205.1 uncultured Conexibacteraceae bacterium | reverse complement strand
TGATGTCCCTCGCCGAGGGAGGCTGACTACTCCGGCAGCCCGGCGGCCCCTAGGGCGTCGCGAAGGTCGTTGTAGATCGTCACGCGCACGAGCAGCCCGTCGCGGAACTCCCAGATCCAGCCGGGCCGGGTGGGGCCCGGAAGCTCGATCCCGTCGCGCCCATGGAAGCGGGACTCGGTCGACGTGACCACGCGGTCCTCCGTCGCTTCGATCACGTCCGTGATCTCGATCTCGACCCGCTCCCACGGCTCGGTGATCAGTCGCCACATGCGCTTGATCTCCTCGGCACCGCGGTGGACGCCCCGCCACTCCCCGATCGCCGTCGAGTTGTCCACCACGACGTCGGGCGCGGCGTGCTTCAACGCCCCGTCCCAATCGCGGCGGTTCCACGCCTCCATCCCAGCCCGGACCTTCTCCAGGTTCTCCTCCGACACCGCCGCCCAGTATCGCGCTTGGCCGCGCAGGCGCCGGTCTAACCTCCCTCGCGTGCGGGAGATCTTCAGTCCCCCCCTGCGCGCCGGCGCTGCGGTCGCGTTTCTGACCGGGCTGGCGCTGCTGCTGCTCAACCCGCCGTCGCTCGGCGGGCTCGGCGATCTGCTTGCCCTGATCGCGGGCGCGGTCGCGATCGTACTGGTGACGGCCTGGCTCACGGTGCTGGCGATCGGCAAGGAGATGCCTGAGCCGGAGTTCCGCAGGCTGGTCGATCGCAGCGAGATGCTCGCCTCGATGCCGCCCCCGGACCAGCCGCCCAGTGAGTTCGACGAGCTGGTCGTGCAGGCGCTCGACGAGCTGCCCGAGGAGTTCCGCCGGGTTCTCGAGCGCACGCCGGTGGTGGTCTCCCAGCTCGGCCACGAGCACCGCGCCTACGGCCACTACATCGGCGGCACCGTCGCCCGCGACACCTATCCGGACCGAATCGTCATCTACCAGGACACACTGGAGCGCGACTTCGGCCACAGCCCGGAGCTGCTCCGAGCACAGGTCGAGCGCACGGTGCGCCACGAGGTCGCCCACCATCTGGGCTGGGGCGAGCCCGGCGTCCGGGACCTGGGCCTCTGACCGAATACACCCGGCCGCGCTTTGCGGGCGATGCGGGTGTTAGAAACAGGAAGGCTGACCGACACGCTAGGAGGCGTCCCTGCCTGACAACGGCCACGTAGCGATCCTCGATGCCGACCCCGATCTCCGCGAGGCCGTGCCCGCGGACGAGGCGGAGATCGCTCGAAAACACCTCACGGCTCCCTCGGTTCGAGCCGAACCGGGCATCCTGGATGGCCAGCTCATGGAGCGGGGCAGCCTCGGCGCCCTGGTGATCGAGGGACTGCTCACCCGCGACCTCGAGATCGCCGGGACCTCCTCCCGCGAGCTGCTCGGCGCGGGCGACCTGATTCGCCCCTGGGACACCGAGCCCGCGATCGGTCCGGTGTCCGAGACCATCCGGTTCACCATCCTGGAGCCGACGCGCTTCGCGGTGCTCGATCGCCGCTTCCTGAAGCTAGCCGGCCGCTGGCCCGGCCTCGGCGACGAGATCATCCATCGCGTCCTGCGCCGTTCGCGATGGCTCGCCCTGCGCCTGGCGATCGGCAACCTCCGAGGCATCCCGGAGCAGGTCGAGCTGCTGCTCTGGCATCTGGCCGGAAACTGGGGTCGGATCACGCCGCAGGGAACGCTGGTCCCCCTGGAGCTGACCCACGAGCTGATCGCGGATCTGATCGGGGCTCGCAGACCCTCGGTGACGAGCGCGATCACACAACTGCGCGAGCGAGGGCGCCTGGAGCGCCGCGAAGACGGCTGGCTGCTCCTCGAGCAGCCGTCGACCGAGGAGACCTAGCGACCGCCGGATCCGGTGCGGATGAACCGCGCGGTGTAGAGGAGCCGGGCGCCCTTGTAGACGCAGCCGTACTTGCGCTGGCTGCCCTTGACGGTATGGGCATCGCCGGCCTCGACGTTCGCGAACCCCTGCTTGGAGGTGCATGGCCCGCGGGCCTTGGTCGGCACTCGACTGGCGCGCCACTTGGCCGACTGCCCGACGGCGAAGGCCGGTGCCCAGGTCGGCAGGGTGAGCGCGACGATGTTCCCCTTACGCACCTTCAACCTCTGGCTGAGCCCGAAGGTCGTCGTCGTTCCGAAGAACGGCTGCAGCATCTGCACCGGGCTCTGTCGCAGCAGCTTGTACTTCACCTTGGTGCGCCGCCCCTTGCGGATCTTGAGCGGCTTCAGGATCGAGATTCGCGCTTGGGGGGCGCCGAAGCGCGAGGTGAAGAACCTGCGGTCCTCCGGCGCCGGGCTGCCGAGTTTGATCGACCAGGCGACGATCTTGCCGTGGGCCGGGACCCGGAAAGGGTTCTTCTGTCGGCCGATCCAGGTGTGGAAACCGGTCACCTTCGCCTCGACCAGGCAGTTCTCCGGGCAGCTCGCCGGCCCGGCCTTCGCCGCGCCGAGCACCTTCGCCTCGGCCGTGCCCGGGGCCGCGGCGAGCAGCAGCGCCGTCGCGGCGGCCGCCAGCGCGAGCCCGCGCCGGGGCCGCTGCACGAGATCGGTCATCGGCGCGGTCATGATGCTCTCGAACATTCCCGGGTACGCATCGTTGCGCCCCTTGGCCCCATCGGTGTCAGCCAGCTGACATCAACCGAGATCCGTACGTCCTGCACCGCGACCTTTGCGATAGATGTGGGTTTTCCGCGGCGAACCGCGAATACAGACCTAGCTTAACCGCCGACTCGGAGTCGGCGGCCGGGGGACCCACTAGTCCCTGGGGCGAATCGTCGGCAGCACCGCCGGCGTAACGCGACTCTCTTGCGCGTGAGCCCGACAGCTAACCCCGGAAGCACGGACCAGAGAGAGGTCAGCGAATGCGAACAGGAAAACTGCTTTGCGCGCGCCCCGTCCGGGTGGGGGGGCTGGCCGTTCTCCTGGCGGGGGCGCTCGCCTTCGCCCCCGGCGCTCCGCTCAGCCTCGGCGAGCAGCGGGCCGCCGCCAACACCCCCTTCGCCTACTACGCGCTGGGTGCCCGCGACCTTCGGCACGGCGATCGGGGAACCGACGTCAAGACCCTGAACTGGGTGCTGCGCTCCCAGGCCCTGAGCACGCTCTACCACGGCACCTTCGACGGCCAGACCGATTGGGCCGTGCGCGCCCTGCAGCGCTCGGCCGCCCTGCCGGCGGACGGAGTCGTGCGCCGCGAGACCCGCAAGGCGATGGCCGCGCGGATGCTCAACCAGCGCGCGACCTGGTACGGGCCGGGGCTGTACGGCAACCGGACCGCCTGCGGTCAGAAGCTGACCAAGAAAACGATCGGAGTCGCCCATCGCAAGCTGCCGTGTGGCACCAAGGTCGCCTTCGCCCACCAGGGGCGCTGGGTTCGCGCCAAGGTGATCGACCGGGGGCCGTTCCGGAAGGGATACCGCTGGGACTTGACGAAGCGACTGGCAAAGAAGCTTGGCGTGATTCGCAAGGGCAAGGCAGTGCTGAAGGTGGGAGTGGCCCCATGACGATGCTGATCGAGAGGTTCCCGAGGAAGTGCGTTCTCGCCCTGGCGGTGCTGCTCGGCTTCGCCCTTGCGCAGCCCGCCGAGGCGCCCGCGCAGAAGTTCGGCAAGCGCACGCTGCAGAAGGGGATGCGGGGCAAGGACGTGAAGGTCCTGCAGCGCAACCTGACCCGCCTCAAGCACCG
>CAYZPZ010000200.1:0-3685 GCA_964480205.1 uncultured Conexibacteraceae bacterium | reverse complement strand
CGCGCGTGAAGGTGGTCAAGAACAAGGTCGCCAGCCCGTTCCGCATCGCCGAGTTCGACATCATGTACAACGAGGGGATCAGCCGCGAGGGTGGACTGCTCGACGTGGGGATCGCCGCCGGCGTGCTGTCGAAGACCGGCGCGTGGTTCAACTACGGCGACACCCGCCTCGGCCAGGGCCGCGAGAACGCGCGCGACTTCCTCAGATCGAACCCGGAGATTGCCCAGAAGATCGAGGACGAGATCCGCGGCAAGGTCAGCTCGATCGAGGTCGGCGTCGATGGCATCGGGGAGGCCGAGTAGCAGGAGCCCCGGTTGGGCCAGCCACGCGGCGACCGTCGGAGGGCCCAGCGGCCGGCGCCCGACGGCGAAGCCGCCCTGGAGATCGCGGCGCGCTACCTGGGCGCGCGACCGCGCAGCCGCTGGGAGGTGACGCGCAGGCTGGAACGAGCAGGCGCGATCGAGGCGGTAACCCTCGCCACCCTGGACCGGCTGGCGGCGCTGGGCCACATCGACGACCTCGCCTTCGCGCGCTGGTGGGCCGAGCAGCGTGACCGGCACGCACCGCGCGGCCGCCGCCTGATCGAGGCCGAGCTCCGCCAGCGGGGCGTCCCGAGAGAGGTGCTCGAGCAGCTGCGGGCTGAGCGTGAGGACGAGGACGACGCAGAGGGCGAAGCCGACCCGACGGAGGCGCCGGTGCCCGCCACCGACCGGGACCGCGCCCGGGCCGCCCTGGCGCGGTACCTGCGCGGGACGCCGCTCCCGGATTCGCCCGGGGATCGCCAACGGCTGGCCGCCTTCCTCGCCCGCCGCGGCTTCGACTCGGACGTGATCTGGAGCGTCCTGCGGGCGCCCGAGGCCGCGAACGGCGACGAGTAGCGCGGCTCCCGACTGCGCCCGACCGGCGCTGAGGGGCTGAGCTACCATCGACCCACCGCAGGAGGACGTCGAGGACCCAGATGGCCACCAGCTCCGCCTCCACCGTCGAGGAGTACCTCGCCCAGCTGCCGCCGGAGCGCCGGGAGGCGATCAGCGCGGTCCGGGACGTCATCCTGCAGCACCTCCCTGCCGGGTACGAGGAGGGGATGCAGTACGGGATGATCGGCTACTACGTGCCGCTGGAGCGCTTCGCGGACACCTACAACGGCCAGCCGCTGGGGCTGGTCGCGCTGGCGAGCCAGAAGAACTACATGAGCGTCTACCTCAACTCGGTGTACGGCGATCCCGCGACGGAGACGTGGTTCAAGGAGCGGTACGCCGCGACCGGCAAGCGGCTGGACATGGGCAAGAGCTGCCTGCGCTTCCGGCGGCTCGACGACCTGCCGCTCGAGCTGATCGGCGAGACGATCGCCCGTGCGCATCTGGACGCGTTCCTGGAGCACTACCGTGCGGCTCGCGGCTCGTCGCACGCCACGCGGTGGCGCGCCAGGCGGTCACCTGCTGCGCGCGACGCCCGCGCAGCCGCAGGCGAGTAAGCGCATGCGCTTTGCCCTGATGACCGAACCCCAGCAGGGGCTCAGCTACCAGGAGGTGCTGGCGCTCGCCCGGACGGCGGAGGAGGCGGGTTTTGAGGCCTACTTCCGCTCCGACCACTACACGTCGTTCCCCGGGGAGGCGGGGCTGCCGACCACCGACGCGTGGGCGACGCTCGCCGGCCTGGCGCGCGACACGGCACGCATCCGGCTCGGCACGCTGGTCTCGCCGGTCACCTTCCGCATCCCCGGCAGCTTCGCCAAGGTGGTGGCCACCGTCGACGAGATGTCAGGCGGACGGATCGAGGTCGGGATGGGTGCGGGCTGGAACCGCGAGGAGCACCAGGAGCTGGGGATCCCGTTCCCGCCGCTGGGTGAGCGGTACGACATGCTCGAGGAGGGGCTCGCCATCGTCCACGGCCTGTGGACCGAGCCCGACGGATGGAGCTTCGAGGGCCGACACTGGACCGTGGCCGGCTCGCGCTTCCGCCCCAAGCCGACCTTCGGCGATCGACGCCACCCACACCTCATCCTGGGCGGCGACGGCGGGCCGCGCCTGTCGCGCCTGGTCGCCACCTACGCCGACGAGTTCAACCGCCAGTCGGCCACCCCCGAGCGGGTGCGCGAGGCGTACGACAACGTACGGCGCGCCTGCCGCGACCAGGGCCGCGACCCCGACGAGGTGGTCTACTCCGCCATGGTCGGCGTGCTGGTGGCCGATACCGAGGCGGACCTGTCGGACCGCGTCAGCGAGCTGCTGGAGACGACCGGCGAGGGCGGCGACGCCGAGGCCTGGCTGGCCGAGCGCCGCGGGCGCTGGATCATGGGCACCGCGGACGAGGCGTGGGAGCGGATCCGCGCCCTCGAGGAGGCCGGCGTCCAGCGGATCATGCTCCAGGACTTCCTGCCGCGAGACCTCGACATGGTCCGCCTGGCGGCGCGGATCGTCACCTCGTAGCCGACGATCGCCGCCCCGCCCGGAACGACGTCCCGCGGGGTGTCCCGCGGAGGGGCCGGTACGGGTTGCGCTAAAGTAGGGGACGCGTCCCGACTCTCGCCCGAGCCGACGCGTAGCTCCACCAACCGGGGTTTGCCGCAGTCGCCGGCGCGGACGGGCGGGGCGCTTGACCTTCGTCGAACCGACGTGCTCGTGAGCGAGCGCAACTGCCCATATCGGGCTCCAACGAAACGGAGGAGCCGATGCCAGAGCTGGCACTCGTGGCCGTTGGGGCCCTCGCCCTGGGCGGCGTGCTGGGCTACCTCGCCCGGCGTTTCCTGGCCGCCAGCGCCGTCAAGCAGGCCGAGGCCTACGCCGAGCGCGTGATCGCGGAGGCGCGCGCCAAGCAGAAGGAGATCGTCCTCGAGGGGAAGGACGAGGCGCTGAAGATCCAGCGGGCCGCCGAGGAGGAGGCACGCGAGAAGCGCGCCGACATCCAGCGCCTGGAGCGGCGCCTCCTCGACCGGGAGGAGGCGCTTGACCGCAAGGTGGCGGGCATCGAGCGCCGCGAGGAGACGGTCGAGGAGCGGATCCGAGACGTCGAGGCCGAGCGCACCAGACTGACCGAGCTCCAGCAGCAGCAGCTGTCCGAGCTCCAACGCGTCGGCGGCCTGTCCGTCACGGAGGCGCGGTCGGCCCTGATCCAAGAGATCGCCGACGAGGCGCAGGCGGAGGCGCAGCACCAGGTGCGCGAGATCGAGCGTCGCGCCGCCGAGGAGGGCGATGAGCGTGCCCGCCGCATCCTCACCACCGTGATGCAGCGGATCGCGGCCGAGCACACCTCCGAGACGACGGTGACCGTGGTCCACCTGCCCAACGAGGAGATGAAGGGTCGGATCATCGGGCGCGAGGGGCGGAATATCCGCGCCCTGGAGCAGGCGACGGGCGTCGACCTGATCATCGACGACACCCCGGAGGCGGTCGTGCTGTCGGGCTTCGACCCGGTGCGCCGCGAGGTGGCCCGCATGGCGCTCAGCAAGCTGATCAGCGACGGCCGCATCCACCCCGGGCGGATCGAGGAGACGGTCGCCAAGGCGCGCTCGGAGATCGAGGTCATCATGCGCCAGGCCGGGGAGCAGGCCGCCTACGACGCCGGAGTCGCGGGCCTGCACCCCGAGCTGATCAAGCTGCTCGGCCGGCTCAAGTACCGCACCAGCTACGGGCAGAACGTGCTCGCCCACTGCGTGGAGACGGCCCGCCTGTCCGGCATGCTGGCC
>CAYZPZ010000199.1:0-3717 GCA_964480205.1 uncultured Conexibacteraceae bacterium | reverse complement strand
TGCTCGGCTGGGCCTGGGGAGGGACGATCGAGGCCGCCCTGACGGCGTTGCTCTGGGGAGGCGCGGTACGCGTCTTCCTCTTGCACCACGCGACCTACAGCGTCAACTCGATCTGCCACATGTTCGGCCGCCGCGATTTCGACACCGAGGACGAGTCTCGGAACGTGGGGTGGGTAGCGTTCCTCACCTTCGGGGAGGGCTGGCACAACAACCACCACGCCTTTCCCACCTCGGCGGTCCACGGCCTGCGCCGCCACCAGATCGATCCCTCGGCGATGGTGATCTGGGCGATGGAGAAGCTCGGCCTGGCCTGGGACGTGGTCCGGATCCCGCCCGAGCGCCAGGCGCGCAAGGCCGCGACCTAGGCCCGCGCGGGCTGCTCCTCTTCCTCTCCTGACACCCGGTCGGCGTCGTCCGCCCCATGAGCGTGGTCGGCGATCAGCTCGATCAGCCGAGGCCACAGGGCCCGCGGCAGGTCGTGCCCCATCCCGTCGATGATCACCAGCCGCGCGTCGGGGATCGCCTTGGCCGTCGCCTTGCCGCCGGAGGGCCTGACCATCCGGTCCTTGCTGCCGTGGATGACCAGAGTGGGGGCGGCGATCTCGGCGAGCTGCCTGGTGCGATCGCCCGAGGCGATGATCGCCCCGAGCTGGCGTCCGCCGCCCGCCGTGTCATGGCCTCGGTCGAAGCTGCGGCCCGCAAGCTCGCGGATGTGCTCCGCGTCGTGCAGCTGCTTCGATCCGATCACGCCGAAGATCTCGGCCGCCCGCTCCGTGTAGGCCTCGCGGCTGCGCGGGGGGCGGCGCAGGAAGTACTTGTAGATGGAGGGAGCCGGCTGGCCGCGCCAGCGGTTGCCGGTGCTCGACATGATCGAGACCAGGGAGCGCACCGAGCGCGGATGCTCGGCGGCGACCGTCTGGGCGATCATGCCGCCCATCGAGGCGCCCACCAGGTGAGCGGGCTCCAGACGCAGCTCCCGCATCAGGGCGACGGTGTCGGCGGCCAGATCCGAGAGCGTGTACTGGCGCGCTCCGACCCGCCGCCATAGAAGCTGGCGCGTGGTCGGGGGCGGGAAGTCCATGTGAGTGGAGCGTCCGACGTCGCGGTTGTCGAAGCGGATCACCTGGAAGCCCCGGGCGGCCAGCTGCTCGCAGAAGTCCTCGTGCCAGGCAATCATTTGCGTGCTCAGCCCCATCACCAGCAGGATCGGTGGGTCGGCCGGGTCGCCGAAGCGCTCGTAGCAGAGCGTGATCCCTCCGCCGATCTCGCAGAATTCCTCGCTCATTGCAGCCTGATTACCCGGCCCGACGCCGCTCAGTCCTGACCGGGCCCGCGCAGGGCGGTGCGGTCGATCTGCCCGGGCCGCGTGTAGCCGGCGAGTGCCATCGTCAGGTCGAGCTCCGCCAGCAGGCAGCGGAGCACGGTCTCGGCGCCGGCCTCGCCGCCCAGCGCCAGCCCCCAGAGGTAGGGGCGACCGACCAGCACGGCGTCGGCGCCGAGTGCCAGCGCCTTGAACGCATCCGCGCCCGAGCGAATGCCGCTGTCGAAGAGGACGACGAGCTCATCCCCCGCGACCTCGGCGATCGCCGGCAGCGCCTCGATCGCGGCGATCGCGCCATCGATCTGGCGGCCGCCGTGGTTCGAGACGATCACTGCGTCGGCGCCGCGCTCGCGCGCCTCTCGGGCATCATCGGGATGCAGAATCCCCTTGATCGCCAGGGGCAGCGAGCTGACGCCGCCCAGCCACTCGAGGTCCTCCCAGGTCAGGGCTGGGTTGCTGAAGACGCCTAGGAAGTGACCGACCGCCGCGCCGATGTCCTCCTCGGGCGGCTTTTCCAGCGCGGCCCGGAAGACCGGGTCGGAGAGGTACTGCTCGATCCCCACTCCCTCCAGGAACGGCAAGTAGGCCTGCTGCAGATCGCGAGGCTTCCATCCCACGATCGAGTTGTCGACGGTGAGCACGATTGCCCCATAGCCCGCAGCCTCGGCGCGTCGGACCAGGCTCTCGGCCAGCTCGCGGTCGTTTGGCCAGTACAGCTGGTACCAGCGCGGGGCCTCCCCGCCCGCTTCGGCGATCTCCTCCATCGAGGCCGACGAGGCGGTGGAGACGACCAGCGGCAGTCCGATCGCCGCCGCGGCCCGGGCGGTGGCAAGCTCGCCCTCGGGATGGAGGAGCTTCTGGACGCCGACCGGTGCGAGCAGCACGGGGGCGGGCATCGCGGTCCCCAGCACGTTTGCCGAGAGATCGCGCGAGGAGATGTCTCGGAGAACGCGTGGCACGATCCGCCAGCGGCGGAACTCCTCGAGGTTGGCGCGCATCGTGTCCTCGGAGCCGGCGCCACCCCAGACGTAGGCGACGGCCCGCTCGTCGAGCTTCTGCTCGGCGGCGCGCTCCAGCTCCCTCCAGGCGACCGGCAGGGTCGGGCGCTCGTCGGCGAACACGCCCTTGGCGTAGATCTCGCGGTAGTAGTCCCCGAAGAGCTGCGGGATCTCGGAGGCCATCGCTCAGGTGGGAAAGGGCGGCCGGCCGCCGGAGGCGCGCTCCGCCGCCTCGAGCAGCTCGTCGCGGAAGTCGGGGTGGGCGATCGCGGCCAGGGCCTCGCCGCGGCCGCGGACGGTCTTGCCCTGCAGCTCGGCGGCCCCGTACTCGGTGACGATCACGTCGACTTGGTGGCGGGGGGTGGTGATCACGGCGCCGCGCGGGAACCAGGGCACGATCCGCGAGCGCACCTCGCCGCCCACCTCCACGGTGGAGGGCATGCAGAGCAGCGCCTTAGCCTCCAGGGAGAGTGCGGGTCCAGCGACGAAGTCCTCGTGGCCGCCTATCCCCGAGTACTGATTGCCGTCCACGGTGTCGGCGACGACTTGTCCGTGGACGTCGATCGCCATCGCCCCGTTGATGGTCACCATCGCCCGGTTGGCGGCGATCACGTCGGGGGAGTTGACGATCTCGACCGGCAGGAAGGCGACCGCGTCGTTGCCGTGCAGCCAGCCGTAGAGCTCCTCGGTCCCGGCGGCGAAGGTGGCCACCGAGACGCCGTCGAACTGGCCCTTTCGGTTGGCGACCTTACCGGCCTCGTGCAGCCGCATCAGCCCGGTGGTGAACATCTCCGAGTGGACCCCGTAGTCGCCGCCCGGCCCCTCGGCGAGCAGGCCGGCGATGGTGGAGGGGATGGCGCCGATCCCTGTCTGCAGGGTGTCCCCGGAGTCGATGTAGGAGCGCGCGTGCTCGGCGATCGCCCGCTCGGCCTCGCCGGGCGGGGGGTCCTCGAGCGGGAGCGGGGCGCGATCGGACTCGCAGAGGTAGTCGATCTGGTCGAGGTGGAGGGCGTGGGGATAGTCGGGCGGCAGGCCGCGAACGCGCGGGAAGCGCTCGGAGACCTCGACGATCAGGTCGCGATCTGGGTCCCCGGCCGCCCTGATCATCTCGGTGGCGGTGCCGCCGGCGTGCAGGGAGAGGCTGCACCAGCCCTCGGCGTCGGGCGGCGCGGCGGCGGTGGCCATCACGCGCGGGCGCTGCTCCTCCAGCAGCGGCGCGAAGCGGCGGAAGTCGGCGGCGGCGAAGCTGATGTTGGCGTCGGCGTCGCGCAGGCCGCGCTCGAACGGGCCGAAGAAGCCCGAGAGGTAGTGCACGTTGGGGTGGTTGAAGAGCTCGGTGCCGACGAAGAGAAGGGCGCTGTAGACGCGAAGCTCCTCCCAGTCCTGGCGCTTGCCGAG
>CAYZPZ010000198.1:0-3761 GCA_964480205.1 uncultured Conexibacteraceae bacterium | reverse complement strand
GACCTGGCCGCCGAGCAGCTGGGCGGCGAGGATGGCAACCAGCGTCGGCAGCGCGACGATCGCGGCTCGTCTTGTGGGGTTTGGGTGTGGCATTTGGAGTCCGTTCCGTTAGTCGTCCGATCGGCAGCACTGCCGCCGAGCTTGAGCCCCCGACCAGTGGATCGAGGTATCAGGCTACCGCTGGGGCGCCGCTCAGGCGCCCTTTCGCAGCGTCTTGCGACCCACTCGGAGCAGCGCCCCGGCACCCTCCCGCAGGGCGCGCAGCCGGTTGCCGTTGCGCGCGTAGAGTAGCTGAGCGCTGGAGCGGAAGGCCTGGCCCAGATCGCGATCGTAGGGCTGCCACCACGAGTCGCGCGTCCAGCCCGGCTCCCAGGCCAGCAGCTTGATGTTGACGCACTCGTAGAAGCCGAACTTGGAGTGCGACCGGCCCAGGCCGGAGTCCTTGACCCCGCCCCATGAGCACTGGCAGGCGCCGTGGGAGAAGGAGTGGTCGTTGATCCAGACCATGCCCGACTGGATCTGGCGCGCCATCCGCTCGCCCTTGCCGCGGTCGGTGGTCCAGATGCTGGCGCCGAGGCCGAACTGCGAGTCGTTGGCCAGCTCGACCGCCTCGGCCTCGGAGTCGACGGTGACGATCGGCAACACCGGGCCGAAGATCTCCTCTCGCATGATCCGCATCTCGTGGTTGACGCCGGTGAGCACGGTGGGAGCGATGAAGCTGCCCTTCATCCCCTTCACCTTGGTCGGCCCGCCGGTGAGCCGCTTGGCGCCGTTGGCGAGCGCGTCGTCGACCAGCTCGGTCACGGTCTCGGCCTGCTCGTCGGAGACCATCGGTCCGACCTCGGTCGTCCACTCGCGCGGATCGCCGACCGTCAGCCGCTCAACCTCGCGGACGACTCCCTCCAGGAAGGGCTCGGAGACGGCGCGGTGCACGTAAACCCGCTCGATCCCCGAGCAGGTCTGACCGGCATTGGCGAAGCCGCCCCAGACCACGCCGGAGACGGCGTTGGCGAGATCGGCGTCCGGGCAGACGATCGCGGGGTCCTTGCCGCCGAGCTCGAGCACCGAGCCCTTCATCCGCTTCGCGCACTCGATCCCCACCTTGTAACCCACGGGCACAGAGCCGGTGAAGAAGATCTTCTGGGCGCTGGACTTGACCAGGGCATCGCCGATCCGCCCCCCGCCGTGGATCGTGCGAACCAGCCCCTCGGGAAAGCCGGCCTTCTCGAAGATCATCCGGATGCGCTCGCCGATCAGCGGCGTCAGGCTGGCCGGCTTCAGCACCACCCCGTTGCCGGCCATCAGCGCGATCGCCACCTCGCCGAAGGGGATCGACCACGGGTAGTTCCAGGGTGCGATCACGCCGACCACGCCGAGGGGCTCGTAGCTGAACTTGGAGCGCTTGGTCTTGAGGAAGGCCTGGGGCATTGGGATGCGCTCGTCGGCGAGGATGTCGGGCCCCTCGTCGGCGATCCACGTGAGCGCGTCCACCGTGGGCACGACCTCCATCGAATAGCTCTCCAGGCGCGGCTTGCCCTGCTCGAGGGTGAGCAGCTCGGCCACCTGATCGATCTCGTCGAGCAGGACGTCGGCGGCGCGGCGCATGTAGCGGGCGCGGTCCGCGAGCGAGAGCTGCGCCCAGAACGGCTGCACCCCGGCGACGTCGTCGACGACGCCTTGGACCTTGCCCGGCGTGATCGTCTCGACCGAGCCGAGCAGTTCGCCCGTGGCCGGATTGGACGACTCCAGCTGCTTGGCCTTCGTCGTCCGCTTTCGCTTCGGGGTGGGCTTGCGCTTTGCGCCGGACGACTTGCGCTTGGTGGCGCCCTTCGCCCGGGACGGCGCCGCGCCGTTGCCGCTCGAGCCGGTGCGCTTGCGGGACCTGGTCTTCCCCCTGCTGGAACGCGCCTCCATTGCTTCCTCTCGTCGGGTTCGCTCGGTCGTTTCGATTCTATGTCGCGGCTACCCCCGGCCACCGCTGCCGACACGCGAGAGGGGATAGGCTCGGCCGATGAGCCGGGCCTCGCTCGCCCTCGTGGTCATGATCCTAGTGGCGGTGGCCAGCTGCGGCGACGACGACGGCGACGCCACCGTCACCGAGACCGTGACCGAGGCCGCGACGGGCGCCGAGACGACCGAGGACGCCCCCGAGGCGCCGCAGGGCGAGTTGACCAGGCGCGGGATCGGCCCCGTCGAGGTCGGCATGAGCACCGACGAGGTGAGGGCTGAGTTCGGCGATCCCGACCGCGAGCGGCGGGTCCCGGGCTGCGAGCTGGCCGGGCCGGACGTCCCTCCGATCCTGCAATGGACCTGGAGCTTGCCCGGCGGCAACGCGGTGCTCGACTTCGACGTCGCCAACCAGCAGCTGATCAGCTACCGCACTACCAGCGGCGCCCTGGCCACCGCGGAGGGCGTTCGCGTCGGCGATGACTTCCAGACGCTGCGCCAAGGCTACGGCTCGGCGCTCACCGATCTGCCCCTGGGCGCGCCGGCCAACGAGCGGCTCGGCCTGTGGTACGTCGGCAACCCGGAGCGGTTCTGGCAGCTGTTCGACCTGCGCGGCGGCCAGGTCCGAAACATCCAGGGCGGCGACATCCAGATCTGCGAGTAGGGCGCCGCCCCGCGGTCGCCCAAAGAAGAGGGCCGGGAGCCTCGCCGACTCCCGGCCCCGTGTGTCCACTCCCTGGCTATGACGCGCCGTGCTCCGACCCCCCACCGAAGCCCAGCGGCCCCTGAAACACGCCCCTCAGGCGAAGGTTGCGCCGATCGTCACAGGCTGCCTTCGCCGCTACCGACGGCCCGGCCGAGGCGCCCGGCCAGCCACCGCAGCCGCCGCCCCAGCTCGGCCTCGAAGCCGCGCTCGGTGGGCAGGTAGAAGCGCTCCTCGCGCAGCTTCTCGGGGGCGAGCGGCTGGTCGCTGACGGCGTCGGGCTCGTCGTGGGCGTAGCGGTAGCCGGTGCCACGTCCGAGCTTCGTCGCGCCCGGGTAGTGGGCGTCCTGCAGGTAGGGGGGAGGCTCGGCGGCCCCGTGCTCGCGCACGTGCGCCATCGCGCGAGAGATCGCCCTGGTGGCGGCGTTCGACTTCGGCGCCAGCGCCAGGTACGCCGCGGCCTGCGCCAGGTTGAGGGCGCACTCCGGCATACCGACCCGGTCGACCGCCGCCGCGGCGGCGGTTGCCACGACCAGCGCTTGGGGGTCGGCGTTGCCGACGTCCTCGGAGGCGAGGATCACCATCCGCCGGGCGATGAACCGGGGGTCCTCGCCCCCCTCCAGCATCACCGCCAGGTAGTAGATCGAGGCGTCGACGTCAGAGCCCCGGGTCGCCTTGATCCAGGCGGAGATGTAGTCGTAGTGCCGATCGCCCTCGCGGTCGTAGAGCAGCGCCTTGCGCTGCAGCGCGTCCTGCACCTCGGCGACGCCGACCGACCCGCCGCCGGCCGCCGCAACGGCCTCGGCCGCGCGCTCCAGCGCGGCCAGGGCCACCCGGGCGTCGCCGCCCGCCCTGCTCGCCAGCATCTCCAGCGCCTCGGAATCGACCGGGGGCGCCTGCGGGATCCCGCGCTCGTCGCTGAGCGCCCGCGCCAGCAGCTTCGAGACGTCCTCGGCCCCGAGCGGGCGAAACTCGTAGACCTGACAGCGGGAGAGCAGCGCCGAGTTGACCTCGAAGTAGGGGTTCTCGGTGGTGGCGCCGATCAGCGTCACCAGGCCCTCCTCGACCGCCGGCAGCAGGGCGTCCTGCTGGGCCTTGTTGAAGCGGTGGA
>CAYZPZ010000197.1:0-3792 GCA_964480205.1 uncultured Conexibacteraceae bacterium | reverse complement strand
TGGGGGGCGATCCAGCGCGCCGAGACGACGGGCGCCTTCCAGATCGAGAGCCGGGCGCAGATGCAGATGCTCCCCCGCACCCTGCCGCGGAACCTCGACGACCTCACCGTGCAGGTGGCGCTGGTGCGACCGGGGCCGATCCAGGGCGGTGCAGTGCACCCCTACATCGAGCGGCGCAAGCGGCTGCGCGAGGACCCCTCATACGAGATCCCTTACGAGCACCCCTCGCTGGAGCCGGCGCTGCGCGACACCCTGGGGGCGATCGTCTTTCAGGACCAGGTGCTGGAGGTGGCGATGGCGCTGGCGGGATTCTCGGTCGGCGAAGCGGAAGGTCTGCGCCGGGCGATGAGCCGCAGGCGCTCGGAGGCGGCGCTGCTTCGCTACCGGGAGCGGTTCATCTCGGGCGCGGTGGGCCGGGGAGTGGATCGCGAGGTCGCCGAGCGGGTCTTCGAGCAGATCGAGGGGTTCTCGGGATTCGGCTTTCCGAAGTCCCACTCGGCGGCCTTCGGTCTGCTGGCCTATCAGTCCACCTGGCTGCGCGTTCACTACGGGCCGGAGCTGCTCTGCGCGCTGCTCAACGAGCAGCCGATGGGCTTCTATCCCCCCGACGCGCTGGTGCACGAGGCGCAGCGGCGCGGCATCGAGGTGCTGCCGCCCGAGGTCAACCTGAGCGAGCTCGATTGCCGGGTGGAGACGAGAGGCGCCGCGGCGGGGGCAGCGGGTCAGCCGCCGGTGCGGATCGGGCTCGGCTATGTGGCCGAGGTCGGCGAGGCCGACGCGAAGGCGGTGATCGCCGAGCGCGAGCGCGGTGGCTCCTATCGCTCGATCGCCGACCTGGCGGCGCGCTCGGGTGCCTCAAGGGCGGCTCTGGTGCGGCTGGCCTGGGCCGGGGCCTGCGATCGGGTGATCGAGCGGGACCCCGGCCGAGTGGGCGCCGAAGCGCGCGACGCTCCCTCCCCCCCACTCGCGGAGCACTCGCGGCGCCCGGCGCTGTGGGAGGCCGGAGTGGCCGCGCGGGCGATGTCCGCCACCGAAGGAACCCAGCTCGCCCTGCCACTGGATGGCGCGGCCCCGCCGGCCCTCCCCGAGCTGGGGCCGTGGGAGCGGATCGTGGCCGACTACCGGATGACCGGTATCACGCTCGCGGAGCATCCGATGGAGCTGCTGCGCGGCGATCTGGACGTTGAGGTCCTCGACAGCGATGGCCTCGCCCGCACGGGCGACGGGCGCCGGGTCAGGGTGGCTGGGATGGTGGTCGCGCGTCAGCGCCCGGCGACCGCAAACGGCGTCGTGTTCATGCTGCTCGAGGACGAGCGGGGCACGATCAACCTGATCGTGCCTCCGCCGGTGGTCGAGGGCTGCCGCCTGGCGGTGCGGACCTCGGGCTTCGTGGAGGCCTGGGGCGAGCTGGAGCGCCGGGAGGGCAACACCAACGTGGTGGTCACCCGGATCGCGAGGCTGCGCCCCAGGCGGGACATCGCCGCTCGCGCCTCCCGGCGGATTCGCAAGCCCGGTCGGGCGGGCTGGGAGCCCGTCACCGAGCTCGATCGTCCCCAGCGCGAGCAGATCGTCGCCGAGCTCGCCGCCGCGATGCCCGCCCCGCACAGCTTCGGGCGGCGCGGGCGCTAGCTCGGTCCGAGCCTGGCGCGGCTCCTGCAAGTTTGCCTGCAAACCCGAGCTTTCCGTCCGGGGTCGAGCCTAGCTTCCCCGCCATGAGAAGAGCAATCACCGTGATCCGCGAGCGCCTCCTGGACGGCGCAGATCTCGTCATCGACTTCGCCACGCTCGGCGAGTACGGCTTGGAGGCCCCGCCGCTCCGCGAATGCGAGGCGCGGCCGTCGGGGCTCGGCTCGGGTGCGCCCCACTCGCTGCACGACCGGGCCGGCGAGCCCGAGCGGCTCGCGGCCTAGCGTCCCGGAACGGTCAGGTGTCGGCCTCGCCGCGGTCGATCGCGGCGAGCAGCTCGCGGCCCACGGCCAAGGCGCGCTCGATCGCCTCCGGGTCGAGGTTGGTGGTGGTGTCGGTCGGCCAGTGGTAATTGGGGATGACCCCGTCATCCGCGGCAACGAGGGTGAGGGCGCGGCCGCCCCGCGCGAGTACCGGGGTGGCGTCGTAGATGAGCCCGATCGGGCCGTCCGCGGGCACCAGCCCGAGCTCGGGCCACTCGGCTGCCAGCCGCGCGGCGATCGCCACGAGCGCCGCGTCCGCGCGCCACTTCCGCGCGAGTCCCTCCTCGGGTAGATAGCGCAGGGTGGCTGGGCCGCCGATGTTGTCGAAGTTGAGAAAGAGCCAGTCATCAGTCGGGCGCGAGCGCAGGAAGGCCTGGGCGCCGAGCACCCCCGCCTCCTCGCACCCCGTGGCGAGGAGGACGACCCGGGTGGATTCCAGGGGCTCGGCGCCGAGCTCGATCGCCAGCTCGGCGGCGACGGCGACGCCGGAGGCATTGTCATTGGCGCCGGGAACGTCCTCGCCGCGCAGCTCGCGCTCGGCAACCAGCGCCCCGCCCGCCGCGATCACGGCGCGGCAGGCGCCCAGAACGAGGCGGCCTACCCGGGAGCGGACCAGCAACGGCTCGCCTGCCTGGATCAGGGTGGCTGCGGACTGCAGCTGCAGCCAGCGAGTGAGGTACGGGAGAAAGCGGGGGTCGAAGAGCAGGCCGCTGCGGGAGGTGTCGAGGTGGCAGAGCAGGCAGACGGTGCGCCGGGGCTCCCCTGCCGGCTCGATCGTGGCCACCAGGTTCTGGCTCGGCCGCCGTGAGAGCGCGCCGGAGAGCGGGGTGTGGACCAGGCCACCTTCGCTCGCCAGCGCGGCGGCGGCGGCGGCGGCCAGCGCCGCGCGGCTCACGCGGGCCCGGCGCGGGAGCAGCGCGGGAGCCAGGGCGGCCGCGGCGCCCGCCGCGTAGGGAGCCGCGAATGTGGAATAGCCATCGAAGCGCTCCAGCCTCGGCTCTACTCCCCGCTCGGCGAGACCCTGCCGCAGCAGCTCAGCGGCGCGGCGCTCGGCCTCCGAGGTCGGCCTCCGGGGCCCCACCTCGTCCGCGAGAAGCCGGACCCAGCGCAGGGGGTCGCTCTCCCGCCGCTGCGGATCGCGGCGGGGGAGCTCCCCGTCCACGCTCAGGCGGTGGCGCGCCTGCCGCCGGCGTAGCGGTCATACAGCCAGAGGACGATGATCACGCCGATCACCGCGCCGGGCAGACCGCCGAGGTCGAAAGCGTCGCTGTCGCCGATCCCAAGCAGCTCGGTGAAGATCAGAAAGCCGACCAGCGCGCCAATGATCCCGAAGGCGGTGGTGGCCAGGAAGCCGATGTCCTGCTTGCCCGGCATGATCAGGCGGCCGAGGTAGCCGGCGATGATCCCGAGGATGATTGCTCCGATCACTGGAGCCTCGCTTTCGGTTGGATGCCCGCCCAGCCGGCGGATGGCGCGAGCCTAGTCGACGAGGCACGAAAAAGCCGCCCCGGAGGGCGGCTTCGAGAAGAACCGGCGGCGACCTACTCTCCCGGGCGGTTTCCCACCAAGTACCATCGGCGCTGAGAGGCTTAACGGCTCTGTTCGGAATGGGAAGAGGTGTTTCCCTCTCGCTATCTCGCCACCGAAAGGCGTAGAGACGCGCCCCGGTGGAGCTTGAAAACCGCACTAGGCCGGAAGAAACAAAATATCCGTCAAGCCCTCGACCCATTAGTACCGGTCTGCTGACCGCATTGCTGCGCTTACACAGCCGGCCTATCGACCTGGTGGTCTACCAGGGGTCTTACTCCCTCAAGGGGATGGGAGAGCTCATCTCGAGGTCGGC
>CAYZPZ010000196.1:0-3827 GCA_964480205.1 uncultured Conexibacteraceae bacterium | reverse complement strand
AGCAGATCATCGACGAGATGGCGAACGGCGCCGAGGCCTACCTGCAGATGTGGGAGCGCGCCGTAGCGGCCGCCGACGGCGGACCCGGCGGAGGCGATCCCGGCGGAGGCGATCCCGGCGAAGGCGGGCCGGGCGATGGCGGCGGCGCCGGAAGCGGCTCGACGGGCATTGCGGGGAAGGTCGGAGCCGGGTGCAGGAAGTGGCCGCGGCGATTCACCAAGCGCGGCCTCGGCAAGCGCCTGCGCCTCGGCGACGACGAGGGCACGGTCCTGGCCAGGGCTGGCGAGCCCCGCAAGCGCGGGCGCGCCTGGAGCTGGTGCGCGAAGGGCCGGCGCGCGGCCAAGGGCGGGCGCGTGGTCGCCATCTTCGACGACTCCGGCAAGGTCTCCCTGATCGCGACCACCGCCGGGCGCAGTCGCGCGGGAGGCGCGGGGCGCGGCAGCAAGGTCCCCCGCCTGCGTGACCGCGCCAGGCGTCTGGGCGGCGGGCTGTGGCGGCGCCCCACGAAGCGCGGCAACCACTTCTTCTACCGCGTCCGCAAGGGCAAGGTCGCCTACGCCGGCGTCGCCTCGGGCGCGGTCGGGCGCAAGGCCCTGCGCACGCGGCTGGCCCGCGCCAGGCTCAAGTAGCTGACACCTCGGCCATCCTCTCTAGGGTGTCCGGAATGACCAGGGTGGGAATCGCCGTCGGGGCGGCCGTCGCCGCGGCCGCGCTCTCGCTGGCCTGGGCGCTGCCCGGATCGGAGACGAGCGCGCCGCAGCCCCGCGCGGTGTCCGGCGACCTCAGCCCGCGCCAGCTCGCCGGCCAGCGGATCGTCTGCGGGTTCGCCGGGCGCAGGGCACCGAGCGGGCTGCTGCGCGCAATCAGGGCCGGAGATGTGGGGGGAGTGATCCTGTTCTCACGCAACGTCTCCCGGCGCGCCCAGGTGCGCTCCCTGACCGCCGCCCTGCAGGGCGCGGAGCGGCCCGAGGGCCTGCGCGCTCCCCTGATCGTCTCGGTGGACCAGGAGGGGGGGCAGGTGAAGCGCCTGCCCGGGCCGCCCAAGCTCAGCGCTGAGCAGATGGGCCGCCGCGGGCCCCGGCTGGCCCGGCGCCAGGGCGCCGCCACCGGAGCGAGCCTGGCCAAGCTCGGGATCAACGTGGACCTGGCGCCCGTGCTCGACGTGGCCCGCCCCCGCGGCTTCATCGCCAAGCAGAGGCGCGCCTTCGGGGCCAAGCCGAAGGCGGTGCGCCGGGCGGGAGTGGCCTTCGCGCGCGGGCTGCAGTCCCGCGGAGTCGCCGCCACCGCCAAGCACTTCCCCGGGCTGGGATCGACCGCCGCCAATACCGACCTCCGTCCCGCCAAGGTCCGGCTCAAGGCGGGCAAGCTGAGGAGGGTAGACGAGGCGCCCTACCGTGCTTTTGCGGTGGCGGGGGGCAAGCTGGTGATGGTGAGCTCGGCGCGGTACCCGGCGCTGGGGACGCCCAAGCTTCCCGCCTCGCAGTCCCGGGCGATCGTCGCCGGAGAGCTTCGCCGGCGGGTCGGCTTTCGGGGCGTGACGATCAGCGACTCGCTCGAGGCGCCCGGCGCGAGGGCAGGCGCCGGTCCCGCCAAGGTGGCGTTGCGCGCCGCCCGCGCCGGCACCGACCTGCTGCTCTACGTGCATTGCGACGCCGCCGCCAAGGCGGCGGGGGTCCTGGCGAATGCGCTCGAGGCCGGCAGGCTCGATCGTGCCGAGTTCGAGCGCTCGGTGGAGCGGATCCTGGAACTGCGGGCGACGCTCCGAGCTGCTGCGCGGCCGCAGCGCTAAGCGGCGCCGCGCAGGGCCTCGATCTCGCGCAGCTGGGCGAGGCGCTCCAGAGCCCGCGCCTCCAGCTCCTTGACCTCGGGCAGGCGCAGGTCGAGCCGGCGGCTGGTCTCGCGCAGCGGCGTCGGATCGTCGCCGTTGATCCCGTAGCGAAGCCTGATCACCCGCTGCTCGGGCTCGGGCAGCTCGGCGACGGCGTCGTGGAGGGCCTCGTCGCGCAGGCTGAGGCCGAGCTCCTCCGGCGGCCCAGCGGCCTGATCGGGGATGAACTCGCCGAGGGAGGAGGCGTCCTCCTCTCCCACCGGGCGGTCGAGGCTGGTCACGACCCGGCTCAGCTCGCGGACCTCCTCCACCTGGTCCGGTGAGATCTTCGCCTCGGCGGCCACCTCCTCGGTGGTGGGGTCGCGACCGAGCTTGGCGGCCAGCTCGCGCTCGATCCGAATCACCTTGCGCTCGCGCTGGGCGACCTGGTTGGGGATGCGGATGGTGCGCTCCTTGTTCTCCAGGGCCCGCTGGATCGCCTGGCGGATCCAGAAGGTGGCGTAGGTGGAGAACTTGTAGCCCTTGCGCCAATCGAACTTCTCGGTGGCGCGGATAAGGCCGAGGATGCCCTCCTGGATCAGGTCGAGCAGATTGAGGTCCTGGCGCATGTAGCGGCGGGCGTTGGATACGACAAGCCGCAGGTTGGAGTTGATCAGCCGCTCCTTCGCCTGCAGGTCGCCACGCTCGACCGCCTGGGCGAGCTCGATCTCCTCCTCCTTGGTCAGCAGGGGATGGCGCCGCAGCTCGTTGAAGAAGAGCTGAAGGGCGTCCGTGGTCGACTCCGCGAGCTCGTGGTTGCGGTATCCGGCCTGCTCGGCCGCCTGCCCGCAGTCGTCGCGAACCGACAGCCCGGCGCGCTCGATGTACTCGTGTGCGGCCTCGGCGCTCCCGGTGTCCAGGCCCAGCTCCTGCACGACCGCGTCCAGCTCGGACAGCTCGACGCAGTCGAGCGCGCGCCCACGCTCGATCAGAGCATCGAGGCGATGCTCGGTCTGCTCGTCGAGAAGTGCCGTGGCAGCCTCCATCAAGACCAGGTTTCCCGCCGCGGACAGGCTCAAACAGGGGTGGTAGCCGGCGTGCCTGCCGCGCCTCGGGCGCGCCTAGCGCCCCTGCCAGCGCGGCTTGCGCTTCTCGGCGAAGGCCTTGATCCCCTCGCGGAAGTCCTCGGAGGCGAAGCAGGAGCGACGCAGCTCGATCAGCTCCCGCTCCTGCTCGTCGCTGAGGCGCTCGAAAGAGTTGAGCATGTCGATCGCGTGCTTGTTTCCCCTCATCGAGAGCGGCGCGTTGGCCGCGATCTCCGCGGCCAGCTCCACAGAGGCGGGCTCGATGTCATCGTCGGCGACCACCCGGTGCACCAGGCCGATTCGCTCGGCGCGCTCGGCCTCCAGAGTGCGGCCCACCAGGAAGAGCTCCTTGGTCATCGGCACCCCGATCGCGTCGATGAAGCGCTGCAGCCCGGTGTGACCGTAGATCAGCCCGAGCTTGGCCGGCGGCATCCCCAGCTTCGCCCCGCTCGCGCAGATCCGCAGGTCG
The DNA here is from genome assembly GCA_964480205.1 of uncultured Conexibacteraceae bacterium. Lineage (GTDB taxonomy): Bacteria > Actinomycetota > Thermoleophilia > Solirubrobacterales > 70-9 > CAYZPZ01. The sequence goes on along the minus strand of CAYZPZ010000196.1, from coordinate 466 downwards.
CAGGCCAGGGTCAGCTCCAGGCCGCCGCCGAGGGCATGGCCGTTGATCGCCGCCAGCACAGGCCAGGGATGGGCGGCGACCGCCTCCAGCGCGGCGTGGAAGGGGTGGGCGACCAGCGCCTCCGCGTCGCGCTCGAAGCTCTGCTCGGGGATCGCGGCGATGTCGTAGCCGGCCGAGAAGGCCGCGCCCTCCCCGGTCAGAACGACGCAGCGCAGCTCGATGCCGCGATCCAACCGGGGCATCGCCTCCGTGATGCCGTCCAGCACGTCGTGGTCGAGCGCATTGCGCGACTCCGGGCGCGAGATCGTCAGCCGGGCGACGGCGTCGGCCGGATAGTCGACGCGCAGCTTCTCACCCACCGGCACGTCCTCGGCTTCGCCTCCGGTCGTGCCGGGTTAGGGCGCCGTTGCCTTGGCAACTCTGAGCGGACACCTACTCCAGGACGACCAGCACGTCTCCCTCGGAG
>CAYZPZ010000195.1:0-3862 GCA_964480205.1 uncultured Conexibacteraceae bacterium | reverse complement strand
ATGCCCCTCGCGGAGATCGAATCGGGCACGATCCTGATCCTGATCGTGCTGGTCGCGCTGCCGATCGGCCTGGTCGTGTTCGCGACCGGGGCCGGGAACGCCCTGCGCGAGATCGGCAAGGGTGACTTCGCGATCGACCAGGACCTGGCTCAGAGCTCGAGTACGGCGGGCGCCCCGGTCTCGGCGGCGGTCCGCGAGGAGGAGATCCGCCAGATGATCCAGGCGCGATCCGACCGGGGGGTGGCGAAGGGCCGCATGGCGCTCGACGTCGATGCCGAGGTCGACAAGCTGCTCGCTTCCGAGCGGGGGACCACCGGGCTCGGGGCGGACGCCGGGCTGCGCGAGGAGGTGCAGCAGCTGGTGATCGCCCGAAACGAGCGCCGCCAGAGGCAGGGGAAGGAGCCCCTGGACGTGGAGAGCGAGGTCGAGCGCCAGCTGCGCGAGCTGGAGAACCTCGGCCAGTAGTCGGCGATCCCCCGCAGCGGCCGGAGACAGGTGCGCGGTTCGCCGGGCGGGTATATAACCGGGGGCGATGAACGAACGGGACCCCGAGCAGATCGAGCGCGACGCCGAGCAGACCGTGGTGGAGCTGGACGAGCTCCTCAACCGCCCGGGCACCTACTTCAATCCGCAGACCGAGGTCCTGGTGGTGGTCGACGACTCCACCTCGATCGACCAGGAGGTCTTCAACATGGAGGCCTACGAGGGGGCCGAGTGGGTCAGGATCTCGGACGATCTGGCGATCGACGAGCCCCAGCGCGATGCGCTGCTCGAGGAGTTCCAGGTCCACTATCACCCGGGATCCGGCGGCTCGCTCTCCGAGACGGCGCTCGAGCAGGGCGACGATGAGGTCGACGAGGACGAGCAGGGCCAGGACCCCGGGCGAGAGGACTGAGGTGGTCGAAGCGGGCCAGGAGGCCCCCGACTTCACCCTTCCCGACCAGGAGGGCAACGACGTCACCCTGAGCGAGCAGCTCGGCCGACCGGTAGTGCTCTACTTCTATCCCCGGGCCGACACCTCCGGGTGCACCACGCAGGCGTGCGGAATCCGCGATCACCGCGCCGACTACGAACAAGCCGGCGCGCGGGTGCTCGGCGTCTCGCCGGACACGGTCGATGCCCAGAGGAAGTTCGCCGACAAGCACTCGCTGGACTTCGCCCTGCTCGCCGACTCAGACCACGCCGTCGCCGAGCGCTACGGGGTCTGGGTCGAGAAGAACCGGTACGGCCGCACCTACATGGGCGTACAGCGCGCCACCTTCGTGATCGACGCGGAAGGCACCGTCGCCAAGGCCTTTCCCAAGGTCTCGCCCGAGACCCACGACGAGGTCGTGCTCGGCGCTCTCCGCGAGCTCTCCGCCGCCTAGGGGACTAGATCGAGACGACCACGATGAAGGCGGCGTAGAGCGCGATCCAGGCGATCACGGCGGGCAGCTCGAAGCGCCCGCGCAGGCGCAGCACCCAGTAGGCGAGCACCCCGCCGGCCAAGCCGAGGCCGACCGAGATCGCGGCGTTGCCCGAAAGCTGCCAGTCGGTGAAGATCAGCCCGATCCCGATCGGGATCGTGGACTGGAAGACCATCGCCCCGGTGATGTTGCCGAGCGCCAGGGAGTCCTTGCCCACCCTGACCCAGAAGAAGCTGTTGACCTTCTCGGGCAGCTCGGTGGCGAGGGGCGCCAAGATCAGCGAGAGCACGATCGCCTCCGCTCCTATCGTCTCGGCGACCTTGAGCAGCTCCTCGACGAAGAGATGGGCGCCGCCGATCATCGCCCCCAGGCCGACGAGGAACTGCAGCAGGGCGGTCGGCAGGCTCTCCTGCCGCTGCCGACCCCCTCGGGTCGCCATGATCAGGGGATTGAGCGTCTCCTCCGCCTGGATCTCGCCGCCTCGGATCAGCGTCCGCCAGACGTAGATCACGTAGGCCGCGAAGAACGCGATCCCCATCGGAATCCGGAGCTCGGCTGGGGCGCCGAAGCCGAGCGCGAGACCGCCGCCGAAGAAGACGAGGAAGAAGATCAGGTCGCGGTCCAGCGTTTCCACGTGGGCGCGCAACCTGATCCCGTGAGGGCGGCGGCTGCGGTAGATGAAGGCGAACAGACCGACCAGGCCCATCGCCAGGGTGCCGAGCAGGAACGGGGCGCCGACGATCGCCCCGATCGCGACCTCCTCGCTCTTGGTAGCCCCGACGAGGGCGACGATCGCGATCAACGTCTCCGGCATCGCCGTCCCCACCGCCGCAAGGAGGCTGCCCACCGCCCCCTCGCCCATCTCCAGGCGGTGACCTATCCACTCCACCGCGTTGGTGAAGAGCAGCGCGCCGGCGAGGATGACGGCGAAGCTCACCGAGAGCAGTACTAGTTCCATCGCTATCGGCCTGCCGCCGTCACAACGGCGGTCACGGTGACTACTGCTCCAGAAGCTCGGCGCACTGCTGAACCGCATCCGCGCCCTCGGCGGTCGCGAGGCAATCCAGATAGGCCTGGGTCGAGCTGTCGCTCGGCGCCTGGGGTGCCCCGCCGGCCTGCGGCGCCTCGCCCTGCGACGTACCGCCCCCCGACTGGCCGCCGAGGATCTCGCCGAGATTCCCGAGTGAACCGGGATCGACACCGAAGGCCTGGAGCAGATCGCCGAGCGGCCGCGCGTCGGCCGGCGCCTCGATCTCCTGCGGCTCGTTGAGATCGCTGAGCGTGATCGAGAAGTCCACCGTGAGCGAATCCGGGGCGTCCTCATCATCGGGCGGGTTCAGCTCCAGGTTTGCGTCGAGCCTGCGCAGGATCCGGTCCTCCGCCCCGCTGTAGATGTCGAAGTCGGCGCTCTCGACCAGCTCGGTGAGGCGATCGAGCTCGCCGAGCTGGTCGGGGGTGAACCCCCCGGTCGCCTCGGGGGCGTTCTCGGCGATCCGCTTCAGGTCCTCCACCAGCGCGGGTACGTCCGCCTCGCCGGAGATGTGGATCGTCTCGGTGCCCTCGACGTCCTCATCGCCCTCGTTGGAGAGGTCGGTGAGCCACCTACTCGGATTGATCCCGAGCGCGGAGAGCAGGTTGCCGTCCTGGCCCTCCTGCTCCTGGCTCTGATTCTGGAGGCGGGTGAAGCTGCTTGTGAACTGGTCGAAGGCCTGCTGGGGAACCTGGTAGTCGGTCCCCTGGAAGTTGAGGAAGGCGGCGTCGCCGGTCGAGGTCAACCCGAGACTGCCGGAGAAGTCCTGGTCTCCCTCGAGATCGGCCTCGGCCTCGACCTGGAAGGAGGGGAACTCGCCCTCGGCGCCCTGGAAGGGTCCCCCCACGCTCGCCTCCAGCCTGCCCTCGTTTTCGCCGCCCTCGGCCTCGACGTCCAGGCTCAGGTCGAAGACGCCGCTGTCGACCTGCTTGTCGCCGGAGAAGGTGGCGTCGAGGACCTCGCGCGGATCCTCGTCGCCCCCTCCGCCTCCGGCGATCAGAACGATCGCGACGATGGCCACGACCGCGACGGCGGCAGCGGCGAGGGCATAGATCAGGTTGCGACTCAAGAGAGGCTCCTGGCAGTCGAGGGCTGAGGAGGCGCCAGAGTAGCGCAAGCTCCCGGTCTGGAAACCCGCTGGGGTTGGCGTATCTTTGGCCCATGGGAGCCGGGAGAACCTGCCCTTCCTGCGGCACCGAGAACCCAGCGGGGGCACGGTTCTGCATGTCGTGCGGCACGCCGCTGGCGCTCAGCTGCCCGAACTGCGGCACCGAGAACCCACCCGGCGCCAAGTTCTGCATCGAGTGCGGCACGGGGCTGGCCACGGCCAGCCCCGGCGGGCCCGTCCCCCAGCCCGGGCCGCCGGCCGCGAAAGCCGCTCCGGGGCCCGCCGCAGCGGCGGACCCCGCCGTCGCGGCGGAGGCCG
>CAYZPZ010000194.1:0-3897 GCA_964480205.1 uncultured Conexibacteraceae bacterium | reverse complement strand
CAGTCCCGGGTCGGCTTCGCCTTCCGCGTGGACGGCGCACTCGCCGCGAACTCGATGTCGAAGCTGAAGGCCGGCGAGGTCGCGGTCTGGGCGACCGAGCGGGCGATGCAGATCCTCGGCGGCAACGGCTACTCGCGCGAGTTCCCGGTCGAGCGCATGCACCGCGACGCCAAGATCTGGACCATCTTCGAGGGCACCTCGGAGATCCAGCGGCTGGTGATCAGCCGGGCGATCTCGGGGGTTCAGATCAAGTAGCTCGCGCTGCCGCTTCTCGCGCAAAGGGGTCACGCTCAACCATCGTCTGAGTGCTGAACTAGGCTCGACCCCATCCTCTCCGACCTCTCCACCGTCGGGCTCGGGCTGCTCGTGTTCGGCCTCGTCCTGGGCTCGACCGCGCTTGGAGCGTTCGTCGGGCGCCGCAGTCGCCATTTGTCGGAGACGCTCACGGAGCCGTTCGGTGTGCTGCAGGCGGCGATGCTCGGAGTCGTCGGTCTGATCCTCGCCTTCGGCCTCTCGCTTGCGCTCTCTCGCTACGAAGATCGGCGCGCCACGATCGTCGAGGAGACGAACGCGATCGGGACGACCTATCTGAGAGCGCAGACGCTGCCGGCGCCGATTCGCAGCCGTTCCCTCGACCTGCTGATCGACTACACCGAGAGCGCGATCCGCCTCGCCGAGCACGTTCCGGGCAGCGCCGAGGAGTTGGCCGCAGCCGAGGAGGAGGAACGGCTTCAGCGGCGTCTCTGGGCGCTCGCCGGCGAGGCGCTCGATGCTGCCCCGCAGGCGAGCGCGCCGCGTCTGTATGTCGAGACGCTGAACGAGATGATCGACTCGCAGACCGTTCGCATCGCCGCCCTCAACAACCAGGTTCCGAGCGAGATCCTGTGGCTCGAGCTGATCGGGGCGTCGATCGCTCTCGGGCTGCTCGCGGCGTACCTGACGCTGGTGGGGCGCGGGCTTGCCGGGGTGGTGATTGCCGGCCTGGTCGTCGGCTTTCTGCTGTTCGTCACCGCCGATCTCGACCGACCGACGCGCGGCCCGATCAAGGTCCCGGCCGCGCCGCTCACCAACCAGCTCGATTCGATGAGGCTGCCGCCGGCTGCCGCCGGTCCACGAACCTGACCAGCGGCGCGTCCGCAATGACCACTGCCGCGGGAAGCTGGCAGCGATGGAGGATCGGCACCTCGCGCAGGCCGCCCTCGGAAAAGGAGAGGCGCCGACGCCCGTCCCGACTTCCCCCCCGGGACGGCGACGAACAGGCCCAGTAATCCTCGGCAGGCGGGGACCGGTGATCAGCCGGGCGATCTCAGGGGCTCAGATCAGGTAGGGCTGTTCGTCCCCGCGAGGCCAAGCCTACGATCGAGCAGCTCCCATGGTCCGCATTCGGTCGCCACATCCCGGCGAAGGAGGAGGCTGGGAGCGGCGCCGAGCTCCGGGCAGCCGTTGAACGCCGTCGCGGCCGCCAGGAGGTGGGTGGCGCCAAACCAGGCGGCGACGGCCCCGGGCGCGCGGGTCAGGCGGCGGCGCAGGAGGGGAAGGGCCAGCCCCAGGAATCCGATGCCGGCGGCTGCGCGGGCTAGCCGCTGTCCCGGTGATAGCGGGGGGCGGCGAGGGGCATCGGCATCGGTATCGAGTGTGCAGGCACCGAACCTGCCTCTTGTGAGCCCGAGGTCGCAGGTCTCGACGCCGAGTCGCATCGACTCGACGATATCGCTGCGAACGGTAGGTTGCCGGCATGGCAACGGCCGGCCAGCGCTTCGAGATGCCGGACGGCAGCGACTACATCGTGCGGCGGCCGGCGGCCGAGACCGGCGGCGAGTACGTGGAGTTCGAGTTCGTGCTGCCGCCGGAGTGCCTGCCGCCGCCCCCGCACGTCCACCCCAGCCAGGTCGAGGAGTACGAGGTGATCGAGGGGAGCTTCGAGGTGATGGTGGACGGCGAATGGCGGACCCTGGGGGCCGGCGAGTCGGCCTCGGTGCCGCAGGGGGCGCTGCACACCTTCCGCAATCGCTCCGGGGAGACGGTCCGGGTGCGCAACTGGCACCGGCCCGCGGTGCGCTTCGAGCAGTTCATCGAGCGTGCCAACTCGGTCCTGGGCGAGGTCGGGGTGAAGGGAAGGCGCGATCCGCGCGCGCCGATCTATCTGTCGATGGTGATGTTCGAGTTCACCGACACGCTGGTGCCGGGTCGGCGCCGGGAGCGGATCCCGATGCGGGCCATGGCCGCGCTGGGGCGGCTGCTGCGCCGCGGTCGCTAGCCGCGCCGCCGCCCCTACGATTCGGGGTGTGGTCACCGTCATCTTCCGCTCGCGGCTGCGCGACCCCGACGATCCCGAGTACGCCGAGCTGGCGCCGCGGATGCTGGAGCTGGCGCGCTCGATGCCGGGGTTCGTCTCCTTCGAGCGCTTCACCGCCGACGACGGCGAGCGGCTGTCGCTGATCGCCTTCGAGACGCTCGAGGACGTGCGCCGCTGGCGCGAGCACCCCGAGCACCGCGAGGCGCAGCGGCTGGGGCGCGAGCGCTTCTACGCCGAGTACGAGATCACGGTCACCGAGCAGGTCCGCTCCTACTCGTTCGACGGCGAGCGGCGGACCGAGCAGCTGCCCTAGCGGCCCGGTAGCCCGGGCCCCCCGGACCAACGTCGCGATTACCTCTCGGGCAAGCGGGTATCGGGCTTGGATAGATGCCTATTCCTACTGGCGGTAGAAATTCGCTACTCTCGGTAGCATTGTGAGCGGGGCGGCCCTGGACAAGAGCGAGTTGCGCGCGAGCTGGCCCGCCGGCGGCGAGGAGCTCGGCCCCTACGAGGAGATCGAGCTGCACGGCCACAAGGTCGGTTTCCAGGCCGCGGGGTCCGGCCCGCTGGTGCTGCTGCTGCACGGAATCACCTCGACCTCCGACGCCTGGCGCGACGTGATGCCGAAGCTGGCCGAGCGCTACACGGTGGTGGCCCCCGACATGCTCGGCCACGGCCGCTCGGCCAAGCCGCGCGGCGACTACTCGCTGGGCGCCTACGCCGCCGGGATCCGCGACCTGATGGCGGTGCTCGGCTTCGAGCGCGGCTCGGTGGTCGGCCACTCCTTCGGCGGGGGCATCGCGATGCAGTTCTCCTACCTCTTCCCCGAGTACGTGGAGCGGATGGCGCTGATCTCCTCAGGCGGGCTGGGCCGCGAGGTCCACCAGCTGCTGCGCGCCGCGGTCCTGCCGGGCTCGGAGTGGGTGATGCCGCTGCTGGCCCGCGAGTGGTCGGTGAGGGCCGGCGGCGCGGTCGCCACGGTCGCCGGCAAGCTGGGGATCGAGGCCGGACCCGACATCGCCGAGTTCGCCCGCGGCTACGCCTCCCTGGTCGAGGAGGGAGCGCGCGAGGCCTTCATCCACACGATGCGAAGCTGCATCGACCCCGACGGCCAGCGGGTGAGCGCGCTCGACCGCCTCTATCTCGCCGACCAGATGCCCACCCTGTTCATCTGGGGGACCGACGACCCGGTGATCCCCGTCGCCCACGGCCGCCGCGCGCACGAGATCGTCGGCCACAGCCGCTACGTGGAGATCCCCGAATCCGGCCACTGGCCGATGCTCGATCACCCCGAGCTGATCGTGCGCGAGCTGATCCGCTTCATCGAGACCACCGAGCCCTTCGAGTACAGCCTCGAACGGGTCCGCGATCGGATGCGGCGCGGACCCGAGCGCTCAGAGCCGCCCGCCCTGGAGCCCGGGGAACCGAAGGCGGCGGCGCGGTGAGCCTCGCCTCGGTGGCGGCTCTGCTCGCCAACGGCGCCTCGGACGCGCCGGCCGGCGGCGCCGAGACCTCCGAGGCGATCATCGTCACGGTCGCGGCCGTAATCGTCACCGCGGCGCTGCTCACCCCGATCTGGCTCTACAAGCGCGGGCGCTTCC
>CAYZPZ010000193.1:0-3898 GCA_964480205.1 uncultured Conexibacteraceae bacterium | reverse complement strand
GTTGGCGATCGCGCCCGAGATCGAGCAGCTGATGATCACGGGGTCGGAGAAGCGGCTCATGTCGGCGTCACCTCCACGTAGGCGCCCTCGACCTTCATCGCGAAGCCGCGCTCATAGATGCGGCGGAAGAGGCCGTAGTTGGCCTGAATCGCCCCTTCGGCGGTCGACTCCTCGTCGGGCGGCAAGTGACGGGCGGAGGCCTCGATGGTGGGGCCCTTCGGGTTTCCGCGAGCGTCGCAGGGGCCGACCAGCACGCGGGCGTTCCGCCGCAGGCGCTTCCGCTTCAGCGCGTCGGCGTAGGTGCGGAAGTAAAGCTTGCCGTCCGCGAGCCCGAACCACACCGGGGTCGACACCGGCTCTCCTGAGCGCCTGAACGTGGTCAGCAGGCAGTACTTGTGGCCGGCCAGCCCGTCGAGGCTACCCGCCCTCGTCGCGCGCTCGTGTGCCTCGCGGGCGCGCTTGCTGCGAACCGCGTCGTAGAAGCGGTTTGAAGCGTGCGCGACTCGCTCGGCGATGCTCAGACCGGCATCACCCCGTGCTTCTTCCACGGCCGGGCGACGCGCTTGTCCGCCGCCATCCGCAGCCCGCGGATGATCGTGGGGCGCGTCTCGCGCGGGTCGATGATGTCGTCGATCATCGCGTTGCCGGCGGGGATGTAGGGATCGATCTGCTCGCGGACCGCCTCCAGCATTTTCTCCCGGGTGGCGTCGGGATCGTCGGAGGCCTCGATCGCCGAGCGGCCGATGATGTTGACCGCGCCCTCGGCGCCCATCACTGAGATCTCCGCCGAAGGCCAGGCGACGATCAGGTCGGGCTCGTAGGCCTTGCCGTTCATCACGTAGTAGCCGGCGCCGTAGGCCTTGCGGACGACCACGGTGACCTTGGGCACGGTGGCGCGCGAGACCGCGTAGAGCATCTTCGCCCCGTGGCGGATGATCCCGGCGTGCTCCACCTTGGAGCCGACCATGAACCCGGGCACGTCCTGGAGGAAGACCAGGGGGATGTTGAAGGCGTCGCAGAGGTTGACGAAGCGGGCGGCCTTGTCGGCGGAGTCGTTCTCGAGGATGCCTCCCAGCTGCTTGGGCTGGTTGGCGACGATCCCCACCGGCTGGCCGCCGAAGCGGGCCAGGCAGGTGATTATCGTCTTCGCGAACTTCGGCTTGATGTCGAAGAACTCGCCGCCGTCGACGATCTCTCCGATCACGTCGTACATGTCGTACGGATGCCGCGGCGACTCGGGGACGATGTCGAGCAGCTTCTCCGACATCCGGTCGGCGGGATCCTCTGACTCGCGGACCGGCGGGCGCTGCTCGCAGTTGGCCGGGAAGTAGGAGAGGTAGTCCTTGACTGCCTGGATGCACTCGGCGTCGTCGGAGACCTCGAGGTCGCCGACGCCGGACTTGCGGCAGTGCACCCTGGCGCCGCCGAGCTCCTCCATCGAGATGTCCTCCCCGGTCACCGCCTTGGTCAGGTGCGGGCCGGCCAGCGCCATCGCGCCCTGGCCCACCACCATCGGCACGAAGTCCGAGAGCGCCGGGATGTAGGCGGTTCCCGCCGCGCAGGGGCCGAGCATCGCCGCCACCATCGGGATCACCCCCGACATCACCACCTCCTCCTGGAAGAGGTGCCCGGAGCCCGCGAACAGGGATCCCGCGGCCTCCTGGATGCGGGCGCCGGCGGAGTCGAGCAGCCAGATGAAGGGCATCCGCTTGCTCAGCGCCATCTCGCGAAGGCGAGTGACCTTGAGCTCGCCGGTCATCCCCATCGAGCCCGCCATCACCGTGAAGTCGTAGGCGGCGATGCAGCAGTTCCGTCCGTCGACGTCGCCCCAGCCGGTGATCACGCCGTCGGCGGGTGCCTCCTTGCCCTCCATCGCCTTCTGAGAGAAGTGGGGCCGGCCGTGGATGCCCATCTCCACGAAGCTCCCGGGGTCGCAGAGCAGGTCGATCCGCTCGCGCGCGGTGAGCTTGCCGCGCTCGTGCTGGAGCGCGATCTTCTCCTCCCCGCCGCCGAGCTTGGCCTTCTCGCGGCGGGCGTGCAGGTCCTCGGTGAGCCCCTTCATCCCGGTCTGCTCGCCTGCCTCGACCGTGGCCGGCGCCTCCGGGGCCTCGCCCTTGTGCTCGGTCGGAGCCTCGGCCCTCTTCGCCTCGTCCTTCTGGGTTTCGTCCTTGGCCGCCATCAGCGCCCCTTCCATTCGGGCTCGCGCTTCTCGAAGAAGGCCTTGACGCCCTCCTGGATGTCCTCGGTGGAGAAGGTCAGCGAGAGCTGGGAGCGCAGGAACTCGAGCGCCTCGTCGATCGCCATGTCCTGCTGGCGGTACATCGCGTCGTGGCCGAGCCGCATCAGTACCGGGCTCTTGGAGGCGAGCTTCGTGGCCCACTCGTTGACGGCCCCGTCGAACTCGTCCGCGGGGACCACCTTGTTGGCGAGCCCGTGGGCGACCGCCTCCTCGGTCGACATCTGCTCGCCGAGCAGGATCATCTCGTTCACCTTCTTCCGGGGGACGTTGCGGTAGATGATCGACATGATCATGTAGGGGAAGGCGCCGACGTTGATCTCCGGGGTGCCGAAGCGCGCCCCCTCCTTGGCGATGACCAGATCGCAGCTCAACGCCAGCCCCATGCCGCCGGCGAGCACGTGACCGTTGGCGGCGCAGAGCGAGGGCTTGCCGAGCCGCGGCATCAGCCGGAAGAACTCGAGGAAGAGATCGGAGGCGAAGTGCTTGGAGACCAGGGGCGCGTCGGCGGCGAACCCGCCCAGGTCCGCCCCCGCGCAGAAGACCTTGTCGCCGGCGCCGGTGAGGACGACGGCGCGGACGTTGTCGTCGTCGCGGGCCGAGCGCATCGCCTCCACCAGCTGGGTCAGCAGCGGGCCGTTGAGCGCGTTGCGCTGGTCGGGTCTGTTTAGGGTCGCCGTGGCGACGCCGTCGGAGACCTCGTAGAGCAGCTCCTGCTCGGCCATCGACTCCAGCCTAGTGATTCTGCGCAGGAATGGGAAGTGCTACGTCCTACTCCCCGCCAGTTAGGCAGGGACACGCACGGGTCGTTGCAGTGAGAAGTAGGAAGTCCTACACTCCACTTGGCCGCGGCACCGGCGGCCCGACCAGCAGCCCCGGACCAAGGAGCGAGAGTGGCCACAGCGACCGAGACCGTGATCAAGCCGGACTTCGACGCACCGCGCAAGCACTTCATCTTCACCGACGAGCACGAGGCGCTGCGCGAGTCGATGCGCTCCTGGGTCCTGAAGGAGCTCACCCCCCACCGCCACGAGTGGGAGGAGAGCTACTGGCCCAGCTCGGTGCTGAAGCGAGCCGGTGAGCTCGGCTACCTCGGACTCTGCTTCCCCGAGGAGTACGGCGGCCAGGGGGGCGACTACTACTACTCGCTGGTCCGCGCCGATTGCCTCAGTTACTCGGGAAGCGGCGGGCTCAACATGGGCTTCGCCGTGCACACCGACATGGTGATGCCGCCGATCCACCTGCTCGGCTCCGAGGAGCTGAAGCAGCGCTACCTGGTCCCCTCGATCCAGGGTGACCTGATCGGCTGCCTGGGGATCACCGAGCCCGGCGCCGGCTCCGACGTGGCCGGGATCCGCACCACGGCTCGCCGCGATGGCGACGAGTACGTGATCAACGGCTCCAAGACCTTCATCACCAACGCCAAGCGCGCCAACTACATCATCCTGGTCACCAAGACCGACCCCGACGCCGGCCATGACGGCATCACCCTGTTCGTGGTCGACCTCCGGGACGCCGACGGCAACGAGGTCGAGGGCTTCGCCGTCAGCCAGGAGCTGGAGAAGATGGGGATGCACGCCTCCGACACCGGCGAGCTCTCCTTCACCGACGTCCGGGTCCCCGCCGAGAACATGCTGGGCACCGAGGGCAAGGGCTTCTACC
>CAYZPZ010000192.1:0-3916 GCA_964480205.1 uncultured Conexibacteraceae bacterium | reverse complement strand
CGATCGCCTTCGCCGAGATCACGGTCATCAGCAACCCGATCCCGAGCGCGACCGTTCCCAGGTACACGCATGCGGCCGCAACGGCCTCCGTGTCGACCCCGCTCTTGGTGATGCCGACGATTCCGACGACGAGCACGCTCATCATCGGTGCCGCGGTGCCGAGGCTCCAGGCGGCGAGCAGCCGATCGCGGACGCCGGGGGCGACCGATCCCCGGGGCTCTCGCGCGGCGAGGGCGAGGGCGGTGATCGGTCGCAGGATCCGCTCGTTCAGCAGGAAGGCGAGCGCCGAGGTCGTCTCGCCCCCCAGCCAGACCGCCATCCCGATCACCGCGGCGGCGCCGAGCGAGTGGTCGAGGTTGAACGCGAACGAGGCCGCGCCGCCGAGCGCCCAGGCGGTGGCGGTGAGGATCGCGGTGAACGTCGGCAGCCCCAGCGTCAGGCGATGCTCCTCCTCGCTCGGCTCTCGGCCCTCCGGGACCCAGGCGAGCGCCCGATGGCGCTGCCGGCGCATGATCCAGGTCATCACCACAGCGCCGGTCGGCACGATCACGGCCACGAACGGCAGGTTCTTGCGCCCGAGCTCATCGCTCTCGGCCGTGTCGAAGAAGACGGCGAGCAGGAACCCGATCGAGATGAAGACGACCGCGGCGCCGGCGATGTTCGCTACCCAGCCCTGCCAGGTGGCGCGGCGCGTGATCGCTCGCACCAGGCGCTCCCGCTCCTCGCGGCTCATGCCACGAGACTATGTCCTGGTCCCGCGCGATCTGTGAGATCGCGCACACAGCGACGAAGCCGCGTCGGACCGGTTAGGCCAGGCCCTCGGCCTCGTACTCGCGCAGGAAGCCCTCGAACAGGCGGCGATGGCCCTGCTCGTCGCGGAGGATGTCGATCACCATGTCCTGGGTGACCGGGTCGACCTGGTCGGTGGCCTCGATGATCTTGGTGTAGTGCTCGATCGCCCCGGTTTCGGCCTCGATCACGCCGCGGACGATGTGCACGACGTCGGTCTGCTGCTCGGGCGGTTGCAGGAACGACTGCTCGGCCGAGAACTCCTCGGAGCCCGGGACCACCCCGTAGAGCTCCTTGATCCGCTCGGCGAACTTCTGCGCGTGTCCCAGCTCCTCTTGGATGTCCTCCTCCAGCGACTCCTTGATCTCCTGGGCGCGGACCCCGTCGGGGTTGACCGAGTTGGCGAGGTAGCTCATCACCGTCTCGATCTCCATCCAGTAGGCCTTCTTCAGCAGGCCGATGATCTCCTCGCGCTTGGCGGTGGACTCGTCGGCGAGGATCCCGGCGGTATCCGTATTGAGGGAAGCGGTCGCCATCGCCACGCTCCTACCCCAGCTCTCGCCCGGGCTAACGCGCTAGGCGCAGGACCAGGCGCCGGGACCGTCGTTCTTCCAGATCAGCGCGGCGACCCGATCCTGCTCGGCCTTGGAGGCCTGGTGAGCGTAGGGGCCCTGTCCGCCGTAGGCCTTCCAGGTCGAGGGGATGATCTGGTAGGCGCCGCCGGCCATGCTGGAGGGGTTGAGCGCGCGGTAGTTGCCGCCCGACTCGCACATGACGATGTAGGTGGGGATCGCATAGGGCCCCCCGAGGAATGCCTCGCCACCGCCGCCGCCGCCCGCCTCGGTGATCTGCTCGGCGGCCTCGCGACGGACCTCCAGCTCCCAACCGGAGATCTTCTCGCGCAGCTCCCCGAGCGCCGCCTCGCCCTCGGACTTGGCGGAATCCAGCTCGTCGGCGCGCTGCTCGGCCTCGACGCGGACCCGCGCGATCTCGGCGCGGGCACCCTCCAGCTCACGGGCCCGGCGATCGATCTCGTCCTTGAGCCCGGCGATCTGCCCGTGCTGCGCCTCGACCTGGTCGTGCAGCGTCGAAACGCGGTCGGCGATCCGGTCATCAGCGTCGGTCAGCGCCTCCAGGTACCCGGCGCGGGTGGAGAGCTCCTCGTAGCCGTCGGACTGGAGGACCACGGTGAGCATGTCGGGGTCCGAGCCCTTGTAGATCGCGACCAGGCGATCGGAGAGAACGCCCACCGCGCGGTCGTAGCGCTTGCGGACCTCGGCCAGCTCGGCCTCGGCCGCGATCAGCTCGCTGTTCAGCTCCTTCGACCGGGCGGTCGTCTCACGCAGCTTCGCGATCAGCTCCTGCTCGCGGGCTTCGGCATCGGCGGCGCGCTGGCGCAGCTCGGTGATCCTCGCCGACTGCGAGGAGATCCGCTCGCTGATCCGATCGGCCTCCTGGCGCGCCGAGGCGAGCTTCGTCTCCACCTCGGGGTCGGCTGCCCCGGCCAGCGAGCCGGAAACCGTAGCGGCGCCCGCAACCAGGCCCACGAGAATGCCGATCTTCAGTTTGGGTCGCACCTGCCGTCGCTCCTTCCGGTGCCTGCGGGGTTAGCTGTCGGGCTCGCGCCGAAGGAGTGGCGCTACGCGAGGCTCGCGATTCGCCCCTGGCGACTGTCTGCCGCCTATGGGTCCCCCGCTCCCGGGCTGGGCCGGGATTCGGCTCTATTTCGAGCCGGGAACGTTAGCGAACGCTCGCAGACTCGCACTCCCCGCTTCGCCGCGGAGCGGCCGCTTCGCGGCGGTGCAAGGAATCGTGCAGGCGCGCTTCGCTAGGCGACGGCCTCGAGCGAGCGCTCTTCGGGCCACCGCTCGCCGATCTTGCGCAGGATCGCCATCATCTCCGCGGCGGCCGGCGAGCGGGAGGCCGTTTCGCGGCTCACCGCCCACACCCTGCGGACCGGCGTCTCGCTGGCGATGTCGCGGACCACCACCCCCGGGTGCTCCCCGGCCAGCTCGGGCAGCAGGGTCACCCCGAGGCCGGCGGCGACCAGCCCCTGCAGGACCTTGTAGTCGTCGCTCTCGAAGGAGATGCGCGGCTCGAAGCCGGCCGTTCGGCAGACCTCCACCACGTACTGGCGGCAGGAGCTCGGCGCACGCCCGCATAGCCAGTCCTCCTCGGAGAGGGCCTCGACCTTGACCTTCTTCGAGGCGGCCAGAGGATGGCCCTGGGCCAGGGCGATCCGCATCGGCTCTTCCAGGATCAGCTCGGATTCGGTGTCGCGCCCGTAGGCCTCGGGCAGGCCGGGGTAGTCGAAGGCAACGGCGAGGTCGATGTCGCCGCGGCGCAGTGCCGGCAGCGAGTCCTCGGGCTCGCCCTCGGCGAAGTGCAACTCGACGTTGGGGAAGCGGCGGTGGAACTCCGACATCGCCCGGGTGACGACCGTGGCGCTGGCGGTCGGAAAGCTCATCAGCCGCAGACGCCCGCCCTCGAGACCCGCGATCTCGGCGAGCTCGCGCTCTGCCTCCTCGAGCCGAGCCAGGACCGCGTCGGCGTGGGAGGTGAGCTTCTCGCCGGCCGCGGTCAGCTTCGGCCCGTCGCTGGTGCGCTCCAGCAGGGACTGACCGACCTCGCGCTCGAGCGCGGCGACCTGCTGGCTGACCGCCGACTGCGAGAGGTGCAGGGCATCGGCGGCGGCCGAGAAGGAGCCGCGCGCCACCACCTCGCGCAGCACCGCCATCCGCTTCACATCCAACATAAGCGCAGCTTATCAACTAGAGAAGCAATCCATGTTGCGCTGATACCTCACGCGCGCGAGGATTGGATCGTTCGATAGGCGAAGGCCGAAACGCAGACGGAAGGGGCACAAGATGAAGGGCCATGAGACCGCAAGCCACGGCGAGATTTCGATCAGGATCCTGACCACCGCCGACGAGCAAGAGCTGGCGCACCTGGCCGGCCGCGATAGCTCGGTGCTGCCACAGGGCGCGGTGCTCGGCGCGAGCGTGGACGGGCGACTGGTCGCCGCGCGCTCGCTCACCGATGGGCGCTCGGTCGCCGATCCCTTCGTGCCCAGCGGCGACGTCGCCTCGCTGCTGGCCCGGCGCGCCCGCCAGCTCCGCGCGGGCCG
>CAYZPZ010000191.1:0-3959 GCA_964480205.1 uncultured Conexibacteraceae bacterium | reverse complement strand
TCCTGCCACTGGCGGACCATGCCGAAGTAGCCGTTGTTCATGAGGAAGACCTTGATCGGGATCTCGTGGCGGACCGCGGTGGCCAGCTCCTGGCAGGTCATGATCAGGCTGCCGTCGCCGGCCAGGCAGACCACCGTCTCGTCCGGACAGGCGACCTGGGCGCCGATCGCCGAGGGCAGTCCGAACCCCATCGTCCCCAGCCCACCGGAGTTGATCCAGCGCCGGGGCTTCGGGAAGTCGTAGTACTGCGCGCACCACATCTGGTGCTGGCCGACGTCCGAGGTGATGATCGCGTCGCCACCGGTGGCCGCGTACATCGCCTGAATCATCCGCTGGGGCTTGATCTCGGAGTCCGCCGAATCCTCGTAGCCGAGCGGGTAGTCGCGCTGCCAGCCGCGCAGCCGCTCCCACCAGGCATCGAGGCGCCCCCCGTCGGCCTTCAGCGCCCGGTACTCCTTGGTCAGTTTCGGCAGCACCTCCCTGGCGTCGCCGACGATCGGGATGTGGGCGGGCACGTTCTTGGAGATCTCGGCCGGGTCGATGTCGATGTGAACGAACTTGGCCCGCGGGGCGAACTCCGAGAGCTTGCCGGTGATCCGGTCGTCGAAGCGGGCGCCCACGGCGACGATCAGGTCCGCGTTGTCCATGGCGTAGTTGGCGGTGCGGGTGCCGTGCATGCCGAGCATCCCCAGCCACTGTTCGTGCGGCGCGGGGAAGCCGCCCAGGCCCATCACCGTGCAGGTGACCGGGAAGTTGTCCGAGAGGCAGAGCTCGCGCAGCTCCTCGGAGGCGTTGGCGTTGATCACGCCGCCGCCCGCGTAGATCACCGGCCGCGAGGAGTTGGCCAGCGCCTTTGCCGCGATCCTGATCTGCTTGATGTTGCCCTCGGTGGAGGGCTTGTAGCCGGCCAGGTCAACAGCCTCGGTCGAGGGCTCGTAGTCGATATCGGCGCGGGAGAGGTCCTGCGGCACGTCGACTAGGACCGGCCCGGGCCGCCCGGTGGAGGCGATGTGGAAGGCCTGGTGGATGTACTCGGGGATCTGGCGGGGGTCGGTGACCATCATCGAGTGCTTGACGACCGGCATCGTGATCCCACTGACGTCGGCCTCCTGGAAGCCGTCGGTCCCGATCAGCTCGGTGCGGACCTGTCCGGTGATGAACACGGTCGGCACCGAGTCCATGATCGCGTCGGCGATCGGGGTGACCAGGTTGGTGGCGCCGGGGCCGGAGGTGGCCATCGCGACCCCAACTCGGCCGGACGCCTTGGCGTAGCCCTCGGCGGCGTGGCCGGCGCCCTGCTCGTGACGCGCCTGAATGTGGGTGAGGTCGGCGTCGTACAACGCGTCGTAGGTGGGCAGGTTCGCCCCGCCGGGGATCCCGAAGACGTGCTCGACGCCCTCCGCCTTGAGGGCCTCCATCAGTGCGTCCGCGGCGCGCATGCGCCGATGGTAGCTAGCTTGCGCGGGCCTCAGCGCCGCCTGGCTTGCGTCAGCCGGCGGCCGGCTCGCGCGCCGGGCTCCAGCGCACGTGGGGGTCGATCGCCGAGGCGATCACTCGGTCCTTGTGGCGCTCGATCGCGTGGATCATCGACTCGACCAGCTCCTCGCCCAGCAGGCGGGGCTGAAGACCGAGCTCGAGCAGCTTGGTGTGGGTCGCGTTGTAGTAGTGCTCCTCGGCCTCGACGCGCGGGTTCTCGACGTGGTCGATCTCGACCTCGTAGCCGAGGTGTTCGCCGGCGCCCTTGACCAGCTCGGCCAGCCGGCCCACCGAGAACTGCTCGGTGAACTGGTTGAAGACCCTGTACTCGCCCTGTTCGGCGGGGTTCTCGACCGCCAGCTCGACGCACTGAAGCGTGTCGCGGATGTTGAGGAATCCGCGGGTCTGCCCCCCCTCGCCGTAGACGGTGAGCGGATGCCCGATCACGGACTGCACGCAGAAGCGGTTGAGCACCGTGCCGAACACCTCGTCGTAGTCGAAGCGGGTGCAGAGCCGTTCGTCCATCGCGGTCTCGTCGGTCTCGATCCCGTAGACGACACCCTGGTTGAGGTCGGTGGAGCGAAGCCCCCAGACGCGGCAGGCGAAATGGATGTTGTGCGAGTCGTGGACCTTGGAGAGGTGGTAGAGCGAACCGGGCATCTTCGGGAAGGGCAGGGTGTCCTTGCGGCCCTTGTGCTCGATCTCGATGAAGCCCTCCTCGATGTCGATGTTGGGGGTGCCGTACTCCCCCATCGTCCCCAGCTTGACCAGGTGCGCCTCGGGCACGTGATCGCGCATCGCCCAGAGCAGGTTGAGGGTGCCGATCACGTTGGTGTACTGGGTCTCCACCGCCTGCTCGCGGTTGGCCATCGAGTAGGGCGCCGAGGCCTGCTCGCCGTAGTGGACGATCGCCTCGGGCCGGGTCTCGGCCACGGTCTCGGCGAGGAACTCAGCGTCCTCGATCGCCCCGACGTAGGACCGGATCGCCTTGCCGGAGACCTCGCGCCAAGCCTCGATGCGCTCGTCGAGCTCGCGGATCGGCGTCAGCGAGCCGGTTCCGTTCTTGGCGTGCCAGCGGCGACGCGAGAAGTTGTCGACGATGGTGACCTCGTGGCCGCGCTGCGAGAACCGCATCGCGGTGGGCCAGCCGAGGTAGCCATCGCCCCCGAGGATGAGGACGCGCATAGAGGGCGGCAGGGTAGCGTCTTGGACCGATGACGGCTGCTTCGATCTTCCCTCCCGAACTCACCGCCCTGCGTGCGGGAGGGCTCCTCTTCGCAGTGAGCCTGGTCGCGTTCGCGGTCTGGCGCCGGCGCGAGCTCTCCAACGGGACGGTGCTGCTGGCTCTCCTCGGCGGCATCGCCTTGGCCGTGGTCTCGGGCACCGAGCTGCTCGACACCGTGCTGGAGGCGTTCGCCTTCGAGCGTGGCAACGGCGGGCGGATCCTGGGCCTGGCGGTGTTCGCGATCGCGATCCTGTTCTTGCTGATCCTGCGGGCGCTGACGGTCAACGCGCGCATGAGCGCGCAGCTCTCTGCCCTGCTCGAGGGCCTCGCCTGGGAGGAGTTCAAGGCGGCCAAGCTGCCCGGGCGCTTCCGGGACAAGGTCGCGGTGCTGATCCCCGCCTACAACGAGGGCGACAACGTCGCCCAGGTGATCCGCCAGATCCCCGAGCGGGTCTGCGGCGAGCCCACCGCGGTGCTGGTGGTCGACGACGGCTCCCGCGACGACACAGGCGAGGAGGCGGCGAAGGCTGGCGCGGTGGTCGCCAGGCACGTGATCAACCGCGGCGGGGGCGCCGCGCTGCGGACGGGCTACCGGCTGATGGCCGAGTCGGGCGCGCTGGTGGTGGTCACCCTCGACGCCGACGGCCAGCACCTGCCGAGCGAGATGGAGCGCCTGGTCGCCCCGGTCCTCTCCGATGAGGTCGATGTCGCCCACGGCTCCCGCGTGCTGGGCGAGGCCGAGCCCAACGCCCGCGCCCGCGAGCTCGGGATCGTCTTCTTCAACCGGGTGGTCTCCTTCATCACGCGCACCAAGGTCAGCGACTGCTCCAACGGCTACCGGGCGGTCCGCACCTCTGTCCTGCCCCAGCTGGTCCTGCGCCAGGAGCAGTTCCACACCTCCGAGTTCCTGATCGAGGCGATCAAGCGGGGGATCCCGGCCAAGGAGATCCCGGTCACGGTCCAAAAGCGCCTCTCAGGCCACTCCAAGAAGCCGGCCGTGGTCCGCTACGGCCTCGGCTTCACCAATGCGATCGTGCGCGCCTGGCTGAGGTAGCGAAGCCGGCCGGCTATATATCCCGCCGCGCACGCGCCACCGCGCCCGCGCCGAGCAGGGCCAGGGCGACGATGATCATGGCGAGCAGCCCGAGCCCGGTGAAGGGCAGGACGCCGGTGCTCGAGCCGTCAACGGCGTCGGCGGCTGCGCCGCCGCCGCTGCCGTCTCCGTCGCCGGCGCCACCGCCGCCGGCGTTGCCGCTGC
>CAYZPZ010000190.1:0-3967 GCA_964480205.1 uncultured Conexibacteraceae bacterium | reverse complement strand
ACGAGGAGATCGCCCGCTTCGTCGAGGCCTCCAACGCCTCCCTGTCGGCGATCGCGGGCGAGGACCTCGACGTGCGGCGCGCGACCCGTCTGCTCGGGCCGACCCTTCGCGAGACGCGCGTGGCGCTTGGAGAGACCAACGAGCTGGCCGGGGTGCTGAAGCCCGCCCTGCGGGACCTGCGCCCGTTCGCCCGCAAGCTGAAGCCGATCAACGACTCGCTGCTGCGACTGACCCGCGACACCCACGGCGACGTCAAGAACAGGATCCGGCCCTTCGTGCGCAGCGCCCGCAAGCCGGTGCGCGACCTGCGCCCGGCGGCCCAGAACCTCGCCGATGCCACGCCGCGCCTCACGGTGGTCGCCCGGAAGCTCAACAAGCTCTTCAACATGGCGGCCTACAACCCGAACGGCGCGGAGGATCCCGATGTCCTCAACCGCGACGAGGGCTACCTCTACTGGCTGGGCTGGCTCTCACACGTGGGCAACAGCACCTTCCAGAACCAGGATGCGCACGGCGCCTACCGCCGGGTCTACCTGACCATCACCTGCGAGGCCGTGACCGCGATCCTCAACGAGATCGATGACCTCGATCCGATCACCGAGGCCGTGTTCGAGGCGGTCACCGGCTTCCGGAACCTGTTCACCAACACGACCTTCGCGTCCGGCTGCGCGGAGCCAGCGGATAACTAGGAGAGCCGGCGAATGCAGAAGCAAGCACCATCGGTAGGCAGAATCCTGGTGGCGATCGGGTTCGCCCTGTCCTGCTTCGCCCTGCTGCTCTTCCTCTGGATCACCTTCGGCGGCCCGGTCCCGTTCAAGCCGCAGAGCTACCGCTTCACCGCCAACTTCCCCGAGGCGATCACCCTCTCGAAGGAGGCCGAGGTGCGGATCGGCGGCGTCACGGTGGGCAAGGTCAAGGAGCTGGCGCTGGCCGAGGACGAGGACGCGACCCAGGCCACGATCGAGATCGACCCCGAGTTCGCGCCGATCTCCTCCGACTCGCGCGCGATCCTGCGCCTGAAGACTCTGCTCGGCGAGACCTACGTCGAGCTGACCACCGGCAGCCAAGTCGATCCCGACCAGGCAGGCGAGGATGCCGAGGACCGGACTGCCCAGGCCGGCTCCAGCGATATCGAGGTCGGCGAGCTCAGCGGCGACGACGCAGTCGAACCGATCGAAGAGGGCGGCCACCTCGCGGATACGCAGGTCGCCGAGCAGGTCCAGATCGACGAGATCTTCCAGGCCCTCGACGAGGAGACAAGGCGAGCCTTCCAGCTCTGGATGAGGAACGCGGGAATCGCGGTCGACGGGCGCGGCCTCGACCTCAACGACGCCTTCGGCAACTTCGGCCCCTTCACCGAGGACGCCGCCGACGTGCTCGGAACGCTGCGCCAGCAGGAGCAGGCGCTGCGCGAGGTGGTGCGCAACACCGGCACCGTGTTCGAGGCGCTGACCGCGCGCGAGCAGCAGCTGGCGGGCGCGATCGTGGGATCGAACCGGACCTTCCGGGCGCTGGCCTCGCGCGACGAGGAGCTCGCCGAGACCTTCCGAATCCTGCCCACCTTCGAGCGCGAGTCGCGCTTCACCCTGCGTCGACTGGAGCGGTTCGCCCGCAACGCCGGGCCCCTGTTCCGCGACCTGAGGCCCGTGGCGCGCGACCTCAGCCCCACCCTCAGGGACCTCCGCCGGCTCGCCCCCGTGGCGCGGCGCCTGTTCCGCAACCTTGATCCCCTGATCACGGCTTCCCGGACTGGCCTGCCGTCGCTGGGGAGGTTCCTCGACGAGCTGCGGCCGCTGATGATCGCGCTGGATCCCTTCCTGGCCAACCTCAATCCGATCATCCGCTACCTCGACTTCTACAAGCCGATCGCGGGCGACTTCCTGGCCAACCCGTCCTCGGCGACCTCCGGGCATCTGCCGCCGGTCGCCACTCAGTCGGAGCCGCGGCACCTCTCGCGCCAGATGTCGATCTTCCACGGAGAGTCGCTGTCGATCCACCCGCAGCGCCTGCGCAGTAACCGCGGCAACGGCTACCTGCTGCCCTTCGCGATCGGGAACCCCTTCTCGAACCTCCAGAACGAGATATTCCCGAGCTTCGACTGCGCCAACACCGACACGACCGGGGGCCTCGGCGGCGGCCAGGTGACCAGCAACCCACCCTCGAGCCCGCAGCCTCAGGAGGGCGTCTTCCCCTTCTCCACCCAGATCCAGCCCGACGCACCGACCTTCGGCCCGTACGGGATGTTCGCCGCCTGCACGATCCAGAGCCAGCTGCCCTCGGACGCCAGCACAGGCTTCGTCTCGCCCTTCCCGGCCGAGTTCGGCGGCAGCCGGATCCCGTTCGTGACGGCCGACCCGTAATAAGCTCCGCCCCCCGGCGCGGCACACCCCGGAGGAGGGGCGAGACGCTTGGCCTACTTCAAGGACGCCCAGGAGGTCTACGACACGATCGGCAAGCTGTTCGCCGACCTCGCCGCCGACGAGGAGCTGGCGCCCAAGTTCCGCAAGGCGAACACGGTCGTTCAGTACCGCTACCGCGATCCCGACTCGACGATCACCGTGCGGCTGAACGAGGATGACCCGGCCGCGGTGGACTTCGGCGAGACCGAGATGGAGCCGGAGGTGGAGATGAGCATGGAGGCCGACACCGGCCACCGATTCTGGCTCGGCAAGGTGAACGTCACGCAGGCCCTGGCCCGCGGCCAGATCAAGGCCAGCGGGCCGGTCGCGAAGATCCTCAAGCTCGTGCCGCTGACCAAGCCGGTCTTCCCCCGCTACAAGGCCCAGCTCGAGGCGCAGGGGCGCGAGGACCTCATCAACCTCGACTGACGGCGATTTGAGCCTTCGGCCTCAGAGGTGAGCGCGCGCGCCGAGGCCGCGGCTTGGACCGAGACCGTGCGGGCCTACGCGCGAAGCCGGAGTCTCCGCTACGACGCGATCGGCGGCCTCAACCCGGTCGACGGCCCGGTGGCGCTGTGCCCCGGCGGCGCCAACCGCATCACCGGCGAGCTCACCGACGGCTTCTGGGGCGCCAGCTGCGACGCCGACGAGCACCAACGGGGCGGCTTCGGCCGCAAGGCCGTCCTCCCCGGGGCCGTCCTGGTCAAGTGCCATATGCCCGATCTGGCCAAGGTCGTGCCGATCTTCAACGTCGAGTCGATCGAGCGCACGCCCGAGGACGTCGTCGATCGGCACTCTCGCCGCCGTGTCGAGTTCGAGAGCATCGACTTCAACCGCCGCTTCATCGCCACCGTCCCCCGCAATCACGATCCGATCGCGCTGCGCGAACTGTTCGGGCCGGCCTTCATCGACTGGATCACCCAGATCCCGGCGGAGGTCGACTTCGGGATCACCGATCGTCAGCTCTTCTTCCATTGGCGCCTGCGCGAGCTGAGCTCGCCGGAGTTGGAGCGGGCGCTGGACTCGGCCGATGGGGTCTTCGGAAGTCTCCGACACGAGCTGCAGGAGAAGGGGCACGCGCCCTACCCGCCCGGCCCCTGGAACGCCGGGTTGGAGCGCTTCCCAGGCGCCGGTCAGGGGCCCGGCAGCGTGTAGTCGAGCGGGCCGCCCGGGTTGGCAGCAGTGGGGTTGCCGCAGTCGAGCTCACCGTTGTAGGTGAGGCGGCTGACCTCCTCGGCGCTGTATTGCTGGCCGTGCTCGTTGGAGCCGGGGCAGCGCTGGTTGTTGAAGAGGTCGAGCGCGCCCTCGACCTGGTCGGGGGTGAGCGGACCTGCGAGGAGGTCCGGAACGGGGAGGAAGCCGGGCAGCGGGGCGGGGGCGAAGGTGAAGGTGTTCAAGGTGGTGGAGATCTTGCCGATGCCGCCGATGGCGTCGGTCTTGCCCGATTGGCTGAAGTCGTCGAACCAGCCCGTGATCCCCTCGACCGTGATGTACGGGCGCAGGAACTGGAGCGGCTCCAGCCCCTCGCTCAGCGCCTGAGTGGAGACCGGCAGCGCCCCGGGGCGGCT
>CAYZPZ010000189.1:0-3983 GCA_964480205.1 uncultured Conexibacteraceae bacterium | reverse complement strand
CCTGCCGCGGGCTGAAGCTCATCCGCTCCATGCCGAACCGCGCCACGTCGAACCGGCTCGCGTAGCTCGCCATCATCTCGATCGCGCAGCACGCCGTGCCGAACGGCATCGGCCACAACGAGTTGCGCCGCGACCAGTTCACCACGAAGTCCAGCTTCGTCGTCAGGAACCCCGGGCTGCCATCCTTGCCGCCGTGGCCCACCACCGGCAGCTCCGCGCGATCCCCGCGATCCCCGCGATCCGGCCGCTCCATCACATCACCACGCTCCACGACGTCCCCTTCCCCGCGCTCCCTCAATTCCACTGGAGCCCTCCCCTCTTCCACTCGTAGATCAGACCCACCGTCAGCACGACCACGAAGATCGTCACCGCGCCGAACCCGGCCCAGCCCAGCTCCCGCATCGCAACCGCCCACGGGATCAGCAGCACCGTCTCCAGGTCGAACACGATGAACAGGATCGCCACCAGGTAGAACTTCACGCTGAACCGCTCCCGCGTGCTGCCGAGCGGCGTGATCCCGCTCTCGTACGGCGACGACTTCGCCGGCGTCGGCCGCATCGGACTCGCCAGCCGCGACAGCACGACGATCCCGATCGCCTGGGCGATCGACAGCCCCAGCAGCATCAGGATCGGTAGGTAGGATCGCAGCATTCGCGCCGGTTCCGGACCTTGTGAAAACGTTCACTTGTCGGGTCGCGTGAAACTACCCGGACCGACGGTGAGGGTCAAGCCGCGATTCCCGCTTGCCGGAGCGGCCGCGGCGCCCCTAGTTTGCCGCCGTCCAACCCAGCCATTTCAGCAGAAACCGTTCCGACACCGGAGGCCCCCGAAGATGTCGATTTTGAGCGACCACTGGATCCGCGAGCAGGCGGAGAAGAACGGCATGATCGAGCCGTTCGAGGGGGGCCAGGTGCGCGACGGTGCCATCAGCTACGGGACGTCGTCGTTCGGCTACGACATCCGCGTCGCCGACGAGTTCAAGGTATTCACGAACGTCTATGGGGTGGTGGTGGACCCGAAGAATTTCGACGAGCGGAGCTTCGTGGACATCAGTGGCGAGGGCCACTGCATCATCCCGCCCAACTCGTTCGCGCTGGCGAGGACGCTGGAGTACTTCCGCATCCCGGCCGACGTCCTGGTGGTCTGCGTCGGGAAGTCCACGTACGCGCGCTGCGGCATCATCGTCAACGTCACGCCGCTCGAGCCCGAGTGGGAGGGCCACCTGACGCTCGAGATCAGCAACACGACGCCGCTGCCGGCGAAGATCTACGCCAACGAGGGCATCGCCCAGCTCCTCTTCTTCCAGGGGGACCAGGTGCCGAGCACGACCTACGCGCAGCGGGCCGGGAAGTATCAGAAGCAGCGGGGGGTGACGCCGCCGCGGCTCTGAGGCGGGCGAGAATCGAGAATCGAGGATCGAGAGTCGAGAATCGAGGATCGAGAGTCGAGAATCGAGGATCGAGGTCCGGTCGCACGCTGAGGGCCGAACCTGAACCGCTACCCGGAGCTCTTGATCCGCTCGATCTGACGCAGGTGCAGGAGGTCGTGGCCGGCGTAGAGGCGGATCATGTGCCCGACGGTCTCTTCCCCTCGCTCGTCGTGCAGCCCCACGCGCCGTAGGTCGGCGGGGGACGCGGGCTCCAGCAGGCGCAGGTGGCCGCGGCGGAGGACGCGGAACTCCTCCATCGCCTCGCCCGCGTCGGCGTCCGCGTAGCCGAGGCGGTCCGCCCAGGCGTCCTGGTCGAAGCCCGACAGCCGCGGCCGCTCCTGGGCCAGGACCAGCCGGAGCCGATAGCCCCAGACGATCTCGGAGTCGGCCAGGTGCCGCAGCACGTGCCGGACCGACCACTTCCCCTCGGCCTCGCGCCGGGACAGCGCCTCATCCGACAGCCCGCGCACCGCGCCATCCAGGGCGTCGGGCGTCGCCGCGAGCACCTCGAGCGGGTCGCGGTCGCCCAGGAGATCCAGCAGTGCGCGGATGTAGGCCTCGGCCTGCTCGTGGGAGCCGGAGGCGGGGTTGGTGAAGACGGACATGTCGCTCCTGGATCGGGGATCAGGCGTCGGGCGCGGTCTGCTGCAGCACCCACCCGTTCCCGTCCGGGTCCTCGAACATGGCGAACCGGCCCCACGGGGCGTCATCGAGGTCCGAGATGGCGAGGCCCCGCTCCCGGAGCGTGCGGTGGTCGGCCTCCACGTCGCCGGTCTCCAGCACGACCCCCTGCACGCTCCCGGGCGGCATCCCCTCGAACCACGTCACCAGCGTGATCGAGGCTTCGCCGCCCGCCGGGGCAAGCTGGATCCAGCGCCGGTCCGGGGCCATCGGGTTGTCCCGAACCACCTCGAACCCGAGGACGTCCCGGTAGAACGCGCGGGATTCCTCCGGATCGCTGACGGGGATCGACAGGATCGAGATGCGTTTGATCTGCATATTGCCTCTGTTCGTGATCGGCCGGCGCCGCACGCCCGGATCGAGGGCGCGAACCGACCCTTTCGTGGCGCGCCGCATCGACGAATGGTGGCCTCCAGCCCTTGAAGGCGCAAATTGTCCCTCCCGCGACGCCCTCGGCGCGAGCCCGGTTGCGCGCGCGCCGACGCCAGCGGCAATTAATGTGGGAAGGGGAAAGGAGTGGAGTAGGAATAATGCGTCGGCCGCCGCCGCCAGGAAACCCTCGCGCGCCCGGTTCCCGCCGCCATAGTCTCTCATCGGGGACGGCCGCGCCGTCGACCGTCGACCGCGGCAGCTTCTACGGCGGCTAGTTCTGGCTCGTCCCCGACGACCGCAAGAACGACGTCCCGGCCTCAGGACCCTTCCACGCCGCGCCCAGGTACACCACCAGCACCTGTGCAACGCGGGCGCGCTCGAGCCGCTGCCACAACGTCGGCCGTTCCATGGCTACAATCTAGGCGCGGGGCGACAGCGCTGAAAGTGAGACTTCGGCGCCACCTGTTCCGCCTCCCTCGAGCTGCTCCCTGAATCGCTCCCGCGCCGGCTGGCTGCCCTGGCCCTGGGCCGATCCTGACCCTACTCTCCCTTCGCCAACCACGCACCCCACAACGCCTTCTCCCAGAACCGGCCATGGTCATGATCCCCGACTCCCCCGCCCGCGCCCCCACCCGCGCCCCCGGCGCCGCCACCCTCGCCCTCGCCGCCCTCGCGCTCGCCGCGCCACTCCCCGCCCAGCAGGAGCAGGAGGAGACCTGGGACTACTGGGCGCCCCAGCGCGAGATGGTCCGCCGCGGGCAGCAGGCGATCCTCACCTGCAACGGCCTCTTCACCTCCCACCGCACGCTGGAGCAGGTCTACGCGCGGGAGCTGGCATTCTTCGTGGAGCCGGGCCCGATCGGCACGCCGGCCGGGGGCGACTACGAGATCGACCGGGACCTCCGCGCCGTCGCGATCGGCGACCCCGACACCGGCCCCGTCATGCGCGCGGCCTTCCGGGAGGGTATCGGCTGCGTGGTCATGGCCCCCGACCAGGACTTCGGCGACATCGCCGGGCTCCCCATCCTCGACATGCCGTCGCCCCCGGGCGACCCCGCGTCCATCCCCTGGCCCGACGGCGACGCGCTCCCGGAGCTCGGCCTCCCCGCCTCGACCGACGCCGCCGCGCTCCAGGCGGCGTCGGACTGGGCGTTCGACCGCGAGTCCCAGTACCAGCACACGATCTCGCTCGTGATCGTGCACCGCGGCCGGATCGTCCACGAGCGCTACGCCCCCGGCTTCGACATGCACACGCGCACCCGCACGTGGTCCACCGCGAAGAGCATCGCCGCCACGCTGGTGGGGATCCTGGTCGCCGAAGGGGCGATGAGCCTGGACGGGCCGCTCGGGCTGGAATGGCTGCCGCGCGTGCGGTCGCCGGAAACGGACCCGCGCGACGCGATCACGCTCCGGGACCTCCTCCACATGTCCAGCGGCCTCGAGCCCATCGACAACCGGGGGCTCGAGTACGCGACGGGCTCCGGGCTCGGCTACTGGGCCG
>CAYZPZ010000188.1:0-3985 GCA_964480205.1 uncultured Conexibacteraceae bacterium | reverse complement strand
CCATGCAAAGCGGCAGCGCGCAGCGACTAGCCCGAGCCGACCAGCAGCTCCAGCAGGGCCTTCTGGGCGTGGAGGCGGTTCTCGGCCTGGTCCCAGACGGCGGAGCGGTCGCCGTAAAGGACCCCCTCGGTGATCTCCTCCCCGGGGTGGGCGGGCAGGCAGTGCAGGGCGATGGCGCGGTCGGAGGCGACCGCGAGCAGCTCCTCGTTGAGCTGGTAGGGGCCGAGGTCGGCACGGCGGCGCTCGGCCTCGGCCTCATCGCCCATGCTCACCCAGACGTCGGTGTAGAGCGCGTCGGCGCCCTCGGCGGCGGCGCGCGGGTCCTCGGTGAGCTCGGCCAGCCCCTCCTCCAGCTCGTAGTCCTTGGGGCTGGCCACCGCCACCTGCACCCCGGCGGCGCGCCCCAGGATCGCCAACGAGCGCGCGCAGTTGTTGCCGTCGCCGACATAGGCGAGCCGCAGGCCCGCCAGCTCGCCGAAGCGCTCCTGCAGGGTCAGCAGGTCGGCCAGCGCCTGGCAGGGATGGTGGAGCGGGGTGAGCGCGTTGACCACCGGCACCTCGGCGGCGGAGGCCAGCTCCTCCACGGCCTGGTGCGACCCCGAGCGGATCACGATCGCGTCCACGTAGCGCGAGAGCACCCGGCCGGTATCGGCGATCGACTCCCCCCGGGTGAGCTGCAGCTCATCGCCGCGCAGAACGAGCGGGGTGCCCCCCAGCTCGGCCACCCCGACCTCGAAGGAGATCCGGGTGCGCGTGGAGGGCCGCTCGAATACCAGCGCGACCGACCGCCCCGCGAGCAGCTCGGAGCCGACCCCGGAGCGGCGCCCCCGCTTCAGCTCCGCGGCGCGATTGAGCAAAGAGAGCAGCCGGGGACCCCCGAGCTCCTCCCCGGTGAGCAAATGCGGTACCGGCTCCTCTGACGGCTCTCCGGACATGAAGGCGCCGATACTAGGGCGATGCGGATCCTCACCTGGAACATCTTTCACGGCCGGGACGGCCCCCCAGACAAAGGCCTCTACACCCGCTGGGCGAAGTGGACCGGCGCCACCACCCGCAACGAGACCCATGTCCAGGTCAACCGCGACCTGTGGCGCGAGTTCACCGACATGCTCTGCGCGGCCGAGTGGGACGTGGCCCTGCTCCAGGAGTGCCCCCCGCGCTGGCAGCCCGGCTTCGCTCGGGAGTGCGGCGCCGAGTCCTTCCAGTCGCTCACCGCCCGCAACTCGTTCGCCGCGATCAGCTGGGCGATCGCGCGGCGCCGGCCGGACCTGATCGGCTCCTCTGAGGGCGGCTCCAACCTGATCCTCGCCCGGGGCGCCGCCGGCGGCATCGCCGAGGCTCGCGATCTGGTGATGCGCGTGCGCAGGCCCGAGCGCCGGACGATGGCCTTCGCCCGGCTCGGGTCGGGCCTATGCGTCACCAGTCTCCACGCCACCACCAGCCCGCCGCAGGCCGAGCCGGAGCTGCTCGCCGCCGCCGCCCGGGCGGTCGAGTGGGCCGGCGACGATCCCCTCGTCCTTGGAGGCGACTTCAACGTCCGGCCCCAGAGCAGCGACCTCTACGCCGAGCTGGAACGACGGTTCGGGCTGACCGGCCCGACCGCCCCAGACTCGATCGACCACCTGCTGGTGCGCGGTGCCGAGGTCGTCTCGGGCCCGAGCGCGTGGCCCCCGGAGGCCCGTGAGCTGTCCGAGGACGGGCTCGCCCTGCGCCTGTCCGACCACGCCCCTGTCGAGCTCACGCTGCGGCTGCCGACCGCCGTCGCGCCCGATTAGCTCCCAGGGCCGCGGGTAGACTGGCGACGCGATGCCCGTGCGGCGCAGATCCCGACCCAGATCCCAAGAGGAGACCGCGGAGGTCGAGCAGGCCTCACGGGCGGAGCAGAGCGTGCAGGCCTTTCGGGACGCGCTCGAGAAGAGCGTGACGATCTCACGGGACCGCCTCGAGGAGGTCGTCGACGACGCCGTCCGGCGGGGCCGGATGACCCGCGGCGACGCCGAGGAGCTGGTCGGCAGGGTGGTGACCCGCGGACGCGAGCAGGCGGCCGACGTGCTCGGCCAGCTGGAGCGGCTGCTGGACCAGCTTCGCGAGGCCGGCGACGCCGCCGCCGAGCCGCGCCGCACCGCCGCCCGCGCAGCCAGCCGAGCCCGGCGCGAGCTGGAGGACGCCACCGAGCGAGCCCGCCGCGAGGTCGGCTCGCGCGCCGAACAGGCCCGCAAGCGGACGGTCGCTGCCGTCGATCAGCCCCTCAGCCGCGCGGACCGCGTCCGCCGGCGCACCCGGGTACCCGGCCTTCCGATCAGCGCCTACGACCAGCTCAGCATCCGCCAGATCGACCGCCGGCTGCAGGAGCTCTCCCGCGAGGAGCTACGCAAGGTCCGCGACTACGAGCAGCGGCACAAGGCGCGCAAGGGTGTTCTCCGCGCCGTCGATCGGAAGCTGACGAAGTAGGGCTAGCCGCCCAGCGACTTCCGCTTCTCGTCCAGCTCCTTGGCGATCTCCTCCAGCGCCTCCAGGCTGCTCTGAGCCTTCACCCCGATCTTGCCCAGCTCCTTGCGCACGTCCTCCGTGGCGCCCTCCAGCGTCTTGCGCCAGGAGCTGACCTGATCCTGAGCGCGGCCCGTGGCGCCCTCGCCGGCCTCCCGCAGGCGGGCCACCGCCGAGTCGATGTTGGAGCGGACATCACCGGTCGCCTTCTCCCCCGCCGAGCGGAGATCGTCGATCGCCTTCTGGATGTCGTCGCGAATGCTTCCTTCCATCTCAGACCTCCTACCTCGCGGTTTTCCTCGCAAGATGCGGCGACAGCCTATCTCGCCCGGCTAGCCTGAGTCGATGGCCGAAGGCGCTCCACAAACTTCCGTCCGTCCGCGCCGCGATGAGGAGCTCGAGCTCGAGGTCACCGCCCTGGCCCACGGCGGCAGGGGCGTCGCCCGGCGCAACGGCTACGTCGTCTTCGTCAGTGGGGGGCTGCCGGGCGATCTGGTCCGCGCGGCCGTGACGAAGAGCAAGCGCAACTACGCCGAGGCGCGGCTGCTTTCCCTGCTGCGGCCGAGCGAGGAGCGGATCCCCGACCGCTGCCGGCACGAGGGCGAGCCCTGCCCCGGCGCGGCCTGGCAGGGCCTTCCCTACGAGCGCCAGCTCGAGCACAAGGCCGAGCACCTCAGCGATGCCCTTCGCAGGATCGGGGGCCTCGAGGACTTCGAGCAGGAGCCGATCGAGCCCGCCGCCGAGCAGTGGCGCTACCGCAACAAGCTCGAGTACTCCTTCGGTGACCGGGAGGGCGAATCGGTGCTCGGCTTCCACGCCCGCGGCCGCTGGGACCGGGTGGTGGAGGCCGAGGACTGCCTGCTTGCATCCGAGCGAAGCAACCGCGTGCGCGACGAGGTCCACGACTGGGCCGAGGCTGCCGGGCTGCCCGCCTTCGACCGGCGCTCCGGCCGCGGCGTCCTGCGCAACCTGGTCGTGCGGGAGGGCCGCCGCACCAGCGAGTTGCAGACCAGACTGATCACCTCGCCAGCCGAGATTCCCCGCCCCCCGGTCGACCTGCACACGATCGTCGAGGGGGGCAGCGGCGGGACCGACGGGCCGACCGGCGTCCTCGGCGCGGAGTATCTGGCCGAGGAGCTCTGCGGGCTGCGCTTCGAGATCTCCCACCGCGCTTTCTTCCAGACCAACACGGAGATGGCCGAGCGCCTCTACGGAATCGCGGCCGAGATGGCCTCGCTCAGCGGCGACGAACGGGTCTTCGACCTCTATTGCGGGATCGGCACCCTCGGCCTGACGATGGCCGGCCGGGCGGGCGAGGTCTGGGGGGCGGACGTCGTCCCGGATGCGATCGCGGACGCCGAGCGCAACACCGCCCGCAACGGCATCGGCAACGCACGCTTCCGGGCCGGTGACGCGCGCAAGGCGATCCGCCCACTGCTGGAGGAGGCGGGGCGTCCCGACGTCATCGTGGTCGATCCTCCGCGCGCCGGGCTGTCGG
>CAYZPZ010000187.1:0-3990 GCA_964480205.1 uncultured Conexibacteraceae bacterium | reverse complement strand
CGTTCTGATTGCGAAAGCCTTGTCAGGATTGGCACTCTGGTAGGGAGAGTGCCAGCGGATTGATTGTAACCAAGCACGCCTCTCGTGCGGCGGCCCACCCCCGCCCGCGTTCAGTCGGAGGCGAGGAGCCTTGCCCCGAGCAGGCGGGCGAGGCCGCGGCCGCCGCTGCGCATCACGTAGTCGTGGTTCGCCTTGAAGATGGGGCGGGCGATGGGGGCGAGGAGGTTCATCCAGGCCCGTGTGGTGCGCACGTTCCACTCGTAGGTGACCGCGGTGATGCCGTCCTGCTCGAACAGGCGCCAGCGGCCGGTGCCGGCGAGCTCGCCGCCGGCCTCGCCCTCGAGCAGGCGGGGGCGCTCCACGCGGGTCGTGCGCATGCCGAATTCGAGCTTGTAGGGCAGCTTGGAGCGCCACACGTAGCGGCCGTACTGACCGACCCCGCGCTCGTCGCCGTCGGTGAGCTTCTCGGCCTCGAGCACGCCGCGCCACCAGTGGGGCCAGCGCTCGGAGTCGTAGATCGCCTCCCAGACCCGTTCGCGCTCCGCCTCCAGGAGCCAGGCGGTCAGGAAGCGGTACTCGGCCACGCCGGCGGCGCTAGTTGGACGAGGGCGTCTCGCCGTTGCCGAACTGTGTGGAAGGGCGCTCGATCACCTGGGAGAAGCGAATCACGGTGACCGTGTCCTCAGTCGAGATCGGGCGGGTGTAGATCTTCTCCAGGAAGGCGATCGTGTCCTCGAGGCGGCGGAACTCGGGGTTATCGTGCTCGATGTCGCGCGGCGACAGCTCGGAGACCCTCTTCACCTCGACGTCGTCGATGACCGCGGTGAAGATCTTCTCGCGCGGGCTATGCCGGTATCCGACGGTGACCCAGACCACCTGTCCGCGCTTGTACTTGCGGGACTTGTCGCCCAGCCGGATCGTCGCCGTCTTGCGACCGCGCTTCAGCTGGTCGACGAAGACCGCCGAGTAGAAGTTGAGCACGTAGAGGGCGTCGGGCACGGAGCGAGCCTATGCGAGTGGTATCGGCAGCGCGAGCCTACGTCATTCGGGCGGGTCGAACCCCTCCACGCCCAGCAGGGGGACGAACCGGCACGGCCCGATCGTCTGCTGTCGCAGCTCGCCCTCGTCCAGATGGAAGCTGGTGAGCAAATCCGAGGACCCAGCCGCGATCGGCACCACCAGACGACCACCGGGGGCGAGCTGGGAGAGGAGGGTGTGCGGGACCTCGGGCGTCGCGGCGTGCACGGCGATCCCGTCGAAGGGGGCGTCCTCCGGCAGGCCGCGGCTGCCGTCGGCGAGGATCACCTCGGCGTTGCTGACGCCCGCCGCCGCGAGTGCGGCTCGCCCGCCCTCGGCGAGCTCGGGGATCCGCTCGATGCTCCGCACGTGGCGGGCGAGCCGGGCGAGCACGGCGGCCGAATAACCGGAGCCGCCGCCCACCTCGAGCACGTCCTCGTCTCCCTTCAGCTCCAGCGCCTGGCAGATCGCCGCCACAACCCAGGGCTGGGAGATCGTCTGGTCGTGCCCGATCGGCAACGCCGAGTCGTCGTAGGCGCGTCCCCGGACCTCCGCCGGGACGAACAGCTCTCTGGGAACGTGGAGCATCGCCTTGAGTACGCGCTCGTCGTGGATGCCGCGCCGCCGCAGCTGCCGCTCGACCATCCGCTCCCGCGCCTCGCCGAACTCCGGCCGAGGCTTCGAGGGCCCCATCAGGGCGCGGTGGCGGCGGCCGCCCCACACAGCAGCAATCGGGTTGCGCCTCGGCTTCGCCTGCGGCGCACCCTCGCATCTCGGGCTTCGCCCTTCGCTCCGAGATAGGGCGGCCTGGCCACCGCTAGAAGATGTAGGCGTCGAGCCGCTCGGGCTCGAGCACGGTGACTCGCGCGCGGCCCACGCGAACCACCCCCGCCCGCTCCAGCGTGGCGAGGAAGCGGCTGACGCTCTCGCGCGAGGTCCCCGCCAGCTGGGCCAGGTCGGACTGCCTCAGCCTGATCGTCACCCCGTCGCGCAACTGGGGGGCCATCGCCTCCTCCGCGAGCAGCTGGTTGAGCACGCCGGCCACCCGGCTCGGCACGGTCTGGAAGGACTGCCGGCTGATCCGCTCGTTGGCTGCGCGCAGTCGACGGGTCAGTGCGACCACCAGCTTCTCTCCCATCTCGGGGTGCTGGCGGATCAGCGCCCGGACGTCGCCGGCGGGCAGCGCCAGCAGCTCGGTGTCCTCGGTTGCCTCGATGCTCGCCGAGCGCCTCTCGCCGTCGAACATCGCCAGCTCGCCGAAGATCGCGCCAGGGCCGAGGTTGGCCAGGGTGATCGCGCGCCCGTCGGAGTGCTCGCGCGTCACGCGGCAGCTTCCCGAGCGGATGATGTAGCAGGCGTCGCCCGGATCGCCCTCGTGGAAGACGCGGGTGTCGGGCGGAAAGCTGCGGGGCACTGCGACCTGGGCGACGCGCTCCACCTGGGCGTCCGAGAGCTCCGAGAAGAGCGGCACGCGGTGCAGCAGCTCCGTGACGGGCTCGGCTCCTCCAGTAGCCACGACTCGATTATCGCGCCTCCGGGACCAGTAGTGGGGCGCTCGCCTGACCGACACGCGGGGCATGGTCGGGTGCCGGTGCTCCCGCGCGCAAGTCAGTTTCACTGCGCCGCGCGCGGGAGTGCCGGCGCCCGACTCAACCGGTGACCTGGGTCAGGCGACGAGACGGCGGGGTTGGCGGCGGAAGCCCGCCGCGATCAGGGTCTCCTCCATCCCTGAGCCGATTACGGGGTCGCCGTCTATGCGCTCGATCGCGAGCTTCTCGATTAGCCCCTCGCGGGCGGACTCGGCCAGCTCGGCGAGCGCATCGGCGAGCTCGTCGCTCTCGAGAGGAGCCAGCCTGAGGATGCCTCTCCCGCCTCGCTCGACGTAGATCAGGGGCTCTCCGTCGCGGAGGGCAAGGTAGGCGTTAGCGGTCCTGGCGGGGCGGCGCTGGCCCTCCAATCGCGGCCAGGGGAGGGTGGCGCCGTAGGGGTTGGCGGGGTCTGTCGCCGCCAGGATCACCAGGGTGGCGTCGGGGTGCGGCAAGCTGCGCAGCCGCTCGACCGCGCCGGGGAGGGCGAACTGGGCGCCCCCCAGGCCCTCGACGAAGTAGCCGCGCCGCGCCGTCCCCAGCAGCTCCAGATTCTGCAGCTCGCCGTAGATGGTGGCGAAGCCGCCCGGCACGCCCTCCGCGATCGCCGTCTCGCGCGTGACGATGCCATGGCGTTCCAGCATCACCTCTGCCAGCGCCCGCATCCTCGCGCCGGCCGGTGGCGCTCCCTCGAACAGCGGCGCGGTCAGGGACCAGCGCCCGATCACGGTCCCCGCCGCTGCGGCTCGGCGCCGCGCGAAGCGCCGGCCGGAGCGCTCCCCGCGCTGGGCGGCCCGGAGGCGCGGTGCGCGCAGCGGGGCGAAGGCGTCGTTAGTCACCTCCCCGGACCAGGCCAGATCCCAGAGCGCCTCGTGCAGCTCCTCGGCGGTCCCCTCCAGCTCGAGCAGGTCGAGCCAGAAGCAGGGACCCTGCACCAGACGTTCCCGGATCGCGTCATGGCGCTCCCCGGCCGGCGCCTCGAGCTTGGCGTTCGACGGCGGCGGCCCGGCCAGGCGAACGTCCTCGCGGAAGTAGAGGGCGACGCGGCCGTCGCTGCGGCCGATCGCGCCCGCCCCGACCCAGACCAGCTCCCCGCTGGTGCAGAGCTCGTCCAGCCAGGCCGGAGAGTAGGAGCCCAGTCGGCGCGGGAGCACGTCGCGCTCCCAGGTCTTCGGCGTCAGCGCCACCCCCTGCAGCGGGGTTAGCGCCTCGCGCAGCCGGTCGGGGCCGGCACCGGAGGGACGGTGGGCGTCGACGTTCTGCCAGCTCGGCAGAAAGCGCGCCAGCTCGCGACGATCGGCGGCCTCGACCTCTTTGCGCAGCCGGGCCAGGCTGGCGCGGCGCACCCGGCGCAGCACGTCGGCGTCGAACCACTCGCGCTCGCTGC
>CAYZPZ010000186.1:0-4018 GCA_964480205.1 uncultured Conexibacteraceae bacterium | reverse complement strand
GTGGAGCGGGCGATGTTCTCGCTGCTGTGGTCCGAGCACGGCGCCGACCAGCACGCCCGCAAGCTGCTCGGCCGGCTTCCCACCGAGGGCGAGCGAGTGGTGATGGGCCCCGGCGAGAACGCCGGCGCCGTCGACGTCGGCGCGGGCCACGCCGTCGCCTTCAAGGTCGAGTCCCACAACCACCCCAGCGCGGTCGAGCCCTTCCAGGGCGCCGCCACCGGCGTGGGCGGCATCCTCCGCGACGTGTTCGCGATCGGGGCGAGGCCGATCGCGGTGCTCGACTCGCTGCGCTTCGGCGAGCTCGACTCCGAGCGATCGCGCTACCTGTTCGAGGGCGCGGTGGCCGGGATCGGCCACTACGGCAACTCGATCGGGGTGCCGACCGTGGGCGGCGAGGTGTACTTCGAGCCGCCCTACGAGCACAACTGCCTGGTCAACGCGATGTGCGTGGGCCTGGCCCGGACCGAGGAGATGATCCGCTCGGCCGCCGCCGGCCCGGGCAACCTGCTGGTGCTGATGGGCGCCTCGACGGGCCGCGACGGGATCGGCGGCGCCTCGGTGCTGGCGTCGGCGGAGCTGGAGGCGGGTGACGACAGCAAGCGACCCAGCGTTCAGATCGGCGATCCGTTCGAGGAGTCGAAGCTGCTGGAGTGCTGCCTGGAGCTGCTCAAGGGCAACCTGCTGGTTTCGCTTCAGGACCTGGGCGCGGCCGGTCTCACCTCCTCGGCGGGCGAGATGGCATCCAAGGGAGGCGTCGGGATCGAGATCGACGTCTCGCGGGTGCCGTTGCGCGAGCCGGACCTGGAGCCGTTCGAGGTGATGGTCTCCGAATCGCAGGAGCGGATGCTGGCGGTGGTGGAGCCGGACAAGCTCGAGAGTGTGATCGAGCTCTGCGAGCGCTGGCAGACCGGGGTGGCGGCGATCGGCGAGGTCACCGACACCGGGCGGCTGAGGGTGCTCGACGGGATCGAGGAGGTCGGCGACGTTCCGGTTTCCTCCCTGGTCGACGAGTGCCCGTTGTATGACCTGGAGCCGACCGAGCCCGACGGATGGATCTACGGCAACGCCGAGACCTTGGGCGAGCGCCTGGCCGAGACGAGGGCGGGCGCCGATCCGGACGACCCCACCGCGATCCTCGCCGCGCTGCTCTCGTCGTCGAACGTCGCGTCCGCGCGCTGGGCCTTCGAGCAGTACGACTCGATCGTCGGCTCACGCACCGTGCGCCGCCCCGAGGCCGCCGACGCCGCCGTCCTGCTCGTCCCCGAGTCCGAGCGGGCGATCGCGGTGGCGATCGACGGGAACGGGCGCCGCGTCGCCTGCGATCCCTACAACGGCGCGGTCG
This sequence comes from uncultured Conexibacteraceae bacterium, assembly GCA_964480205.1. Taxonomy (GTDB): domain Bacteria; phylum Actinomycetota; class Thermoleophilia; order Solirubrobacterales; family 70-9; genus CAYZPZ01. The sequence continues at coordinate 2,676 of CAYZPZ010000186.1, read as the reverse complement.
AGGCGGTGCTGGAGTGCGCGCAGAACCTGGCCTGCGTGGGGGCCGAGCCGCTGGGCCTGACCAACTGCCTCAACTTCGGCAACCCCGAGAAGCCCGCGGTCGCCTGGCAGCTCGAGCGGGCGGTCAGCGGCCTCGCCGCTGCCTGCGAGGCGCTCGGGGTCCCGGTGGTCGGAGGAAACGTCTCCCTCTACAACGAGACCGAGCACGGGCCGATCTATCCCACACCGGTGGTGGGGATGGTGGGCGAGCTGCGCGACCCGGAGCGGGCCGCAGGGCTGGCCCTCCCCGACGAAGCCGAGCTGTGGCTGCTCGGGCCCTTCGCACCCTCGCTGGCGGGATCCGAGCTGGCGAAGCTGCGCGGCGAGCTGGACGCGGGGCTGCCCGCGATCGAGATCGCGGCGGTCCGGCGGGCGTTGCAGCTGGTTCGGGAGCTGGTCCGCGAGGGGGCGGTCATCGCCGCCCACGACATCAGCGAGGGAGGTCTCGCCTGCGCCGTCTGCGAGATGGCGATCGCCGGGGACAGCGGCGCGGAGCTCGAGCTGGATCCGCTGGTCGAGCTGCGGGGCTGCTCGGGCGAGACGGCGCTGTTCGGCGAGGGGCCGGGCGGGATCCTGGTGGCCGGGGCGGACGACGCGATCAAGGAGCGAGCCGAGGGCGGCGGCGTCGACGCGATGCGCCTCGGGCGGGCCGGCGGCGATCGAATCGAGATCTCGGCCGCCGAGCGCGATCTGGGGCTGGCGCTGGCCGATGCCGAGCGAGCCTGGCGCTCGCTCGGCGATCGGCTCTGAGCCTCCTGGACTAGGTGGGAACGGCCTGGCCGTTCGGCTGGACCGCCAGCCACAGTCCGCCGAACCCAGAGACGTTGTGACAGCGGACCTCGCCGGCCGGCTCGTCGTAGTAGTAGAGCGGGCGGCCGCCGTAGGTCACCTGGGTGGTGCCGTCGTCTCGCTCGGTCGTGCCCAGCTTGCCCCCCTGGGCGCCCTGTCCGGCCCGCGGGTCACCCTCCGTGAGCACGGGCGGCCAGGCTTCCGCGCAGGCGCCGTAGCACTCGCTCTCGCTCGACGTCTCCTTGTCGAAGTAGTAGACCGCCTGGTCGTCACCGTCGAACAGGACCTGGCCGAACTGGGAGTCACCGGTCTTGATCGTCGTCCCGGGTCCCGCGGCCGGCTCGGCCGGCGCGGTGGCCTCGGCCTCGGTCGTCTCCGGCGTGGCCTTTACCGCGTCGGTGCCGCCGTCGCCGTCATCGTCCCCGCCGCAGCCCGCCAACAGCAACAGCGATCCGACCGCGATCAGCGCCAGCACTCGAGTGGGCATCCGCCACCTCCTTGCTCGGTTGGCGGCATCCTCCGCGCCGGGAATAAAGCTGCGCTCAAGCCGGGATCGAGCGGGCCGATTGTTCGCTATATGCGGGCGTTTTAGGTGGCGGGACGGGCCGGTTGCGCTGCTACCCTCCGGGTTGCGAGCTGTGTTCCTGCTCGCGCCCACGATCTCCAGAGGTTGAGATACCTCTTTCCATCATGCGGATGAACCAGCCGCGGAAGCCATCCTCGGACCGAGAGCCGAGAGCATTCGACGTTGACGATCGCGACGGCCCGCGCGACGAATGCGGGGTGTTCGGCGTACACGCTCCCGGCCGCGACGTCTCCCGGCTCGCCTACTTCGGGCTCTACGCGCTCCAGCATCGCGGCCAGGAGTCCGCCGGGATCGCCACCTGCGAGGGGGGCCACATCACCACGCTGCGCGAGCTCGGCCTGGTCTCGCAGGTCTTCGACGAGGAGAAGCTGCGCGCTCTGACCGGCGACATGGCGATCGGTCACGTGCGCTACTCCACCACCGGCGGCGGGGCCTGGGAGAACGCCCAGCCGGTGTGGCGGGATGACGGCCGCGAGCTGGCGCTCGCCCACAACGGCAATCTGACCAACGCTGTCGAGCTCCACAACGAGCTGCGCGAGGCGGGGCTGGCGCTGCGAGGGACCTCGGACTCCGAGATCATCGCCGCGCTGCTCTCCAAGCGCGCGGGTGAGGGCAACAATTGGATCGAGGACGCGGTGGCTGACGTGATGCCGCGCCTGGAGGGTGCGTACTCGACCGTGGTGATGACCAAGCACGCCGTGGTCGCCTTCCGCGACCCGCACGGCGTGCGGCCGCTGGCGCTCGGCAAGATCAAGGCCACCGACGAGCACGGCGAGTGCTTCGTGGTGGCCTCAGAATCTTGTGCCTTCGACATCATCGGCGCCCAGCTGATCCGGGAGGTGCGGCCCGGCGAGATGGTCTCGCTGACCGCGGGCGGCCTCGAGATGACCCAGGTGATCGATAGCGAGCAGCCCGCGCACTGCGTGTTCGAGCACATCTACTTCTCGCGTCCCGACACAAAGCTGGAGGATCGGGTCCTGCAGAGCGTCCGCGGGCGCATGGGCGAACTGCTTGCCACGGAAGCGCCGGTCGACGCCGACCTGGTGATCTCGGTGCCCGACTCCGGCAATCCCGCCGCCAACGGCTTCGCCCGGGCCTCCGGGCTGCCCCAGGACGACGGCCTGATCAAGAACCGCTACGTGGCACGGACCTTCATCCAGCCCGGCCAGGAGCTGCGCAAGCACGGGCTGCGGATGAAGTTCAACCCCCTTCCCGAGATCGTCGCCGGCAAGCGCGTGGTCGTGGTCGACGACTCGATCGTCC
>CAYZPZ010000185.1:0-4031 GCA_964480205.1 uncultured Conexibacteraceae bacterium | reverse complement strand
TCGTCGAGCTCGGAGCGGGGGATCTCCCACTTGTCGGCGATCATCTCGGCCGAGATCCCCTGGGGAACGAGGTTGTAGCGCTCCATCAGCTCGGGGCTGAAGGCCATGCCGTGCTCCTTCATCACCTCCATCGAGTCGGCGAAGGAGATGTGGCCCATGTGCTCGACCCCGCCGCCGATGACGACGTCGTGGACCCCGGAGGCGACCAGGGCGGCGCCGAAGTTGACCGCCTGCTGAGCCGAGCCGCACTGGCGGTCGACCGTCGTCGCGGGCGTCTCGATCGGCAGGCCCGCCTCGAGCCATGCGTTGCGGGCGATGTTGATCCCCTGCTCGCCGAACTGCTGCACGCAGCCGGCGACCACGTCCTCGACCTCGGAAGGCTCGATCCCCGCGCGGTTGATCAGCTCGCTGTAGGTCTTGGCGAGGAGGTTCGAGGGGTGGGTGTCCTTGTAATAGCCCTTCTCCTCGTGGCCGCGGCCGACGGGCGTGCGCGCCGCCTCGACGATGACGACCTCACGGCCGCCGAAGTTCCCGTTCTCAGACATAGCCGATGCCCTCCGATGAAGTTGTTTGACGAAACCGAGGTTTCTTGACGAAACCGAGTATACCCCCCTCGTTGACTGGCGAGTCAGCCAGGAGGTCCCCTCCCGGCGCACGTCGGTCGCGGCGGCGGGCGTACGGCCCCGCGGCCGGGCGCGTGATAGACAGGCGGCCGTGAGCGTCCAGGGATACGAGCGACCGGCGCTGGCCGGAAGCGGCACCATCGCCTGCGGGCTCGCCGCGGTCTCCAGCGCGCGCTCGAAGACGCTGCTCCTGGCCCGCTCGGACGCCTCGGCCTGGCGGGCGGAGGAGCAGGCGCACTCGCTCTGCGCCAAGGTCGACGAGGGCGATCCCGGCAACCTGCGAGTAACCACCGAGGCGGCCGATCTCGCCGACTGCGACCTGGTGATCGAGGCGATCGTCGAGCACGAGGAGGCGAAGGTGACCCTCCTCTCCGACCTCGCCGAGACCGCTCCCGACGCCGACCTCGCCACCACGACCTCCTCCCTTCCGGTCGCCGGGCTCGGCCGGAGCAGCGGTCACCCCGAGCGCACCTTCGGCCTGCACCCCTTCAACCCCGTGGTGCGGATGGAGCTGATCGAGCTCTGCGTGCCGGACCCCGCGGCCGACGAAATCGCGGAGCGGGCGACCGCCTGGTGCGAGTCGCTGGGCAAGACCGTGGTGCGGGTTCCCGACGAGCCCGGGTTCGTGGTCAACAGGCTGCTCTTCCCCTATCTGTTCGACGCCGTGCGGCTGCTCGAGCGAACCGGGATGAAGCCGGAGGACGTGGACCGCTGCATGACGCTCGGCGCCGGCTACCCGATGGGGCCCCTGGCCCTGCTCGACCTGGTCGGCATCGACGTCGGTGCCGCCATCGGCGAGGCCCTCTACGCGGACACGGGCGAGGGCCGCCACCGGCCGCCCGGGCGCCTGGAGACCCTGATCGGCGAGGGCAGGCTCGGCCGCAAGTCCGGCGCCGGCTTCTACGACTACGGCTGAGCCGCGCCGCGAGCACAAACTCGCTACCGCGACAGGCCAGCGGCCGCCCGTGCCTCATCCTGCGTCGGATAGCCCACGGCCGAGGCGATCTTCCCGCCCCGCACGGTGATGATCGAGCCCCAGCGCTGATCCATGCGGATTCCGCTGTAGCGCGCTCGGCCGCGGGCCCGCTGAAGTGTGAGTATCCGCTGCTGGCCTAGGTCGATGGCATCCTCCAGCTCGAATAACTGAACGGTTCCGATATCCGGATCGTTCACGGTTCGCCACCATTTTCGAACCCCCTCGGGACCGACGAAAGGACCGGGAGCCGGTGACTCCGACCAATTGCGGATCTCGATATCCGGGCTGCAGAAATCGACGCCGGGGTCGCCCGCGGCAAGGCGCTCGAACCAGCGAATCACGACCTGCTCATCCTGAGACATCGCAATCAAGTATGGCGCTGCCGAGAATGGTTCAGGATCTCGCGGTGGGTGGGGAAGCGGAGAGCTCGATGATGAGCTCGGCGACGGTCTCGCCGACGGCGTCGAGGGCGGCGGGATCGAGCTTGTCGGGGGTGTCCTCGACGGTGTCGGCGAATTCGTAGGAGCCGTCGATCAGGTCGATCGCCGGCACGCCCGCGAGGAGGAAGGGGACGTGGTCGTCGATGTATCCGTGCTGCTGTCCGGACGGGAAGAACGGACCCGCGCCGACGCGCCCGGCCGCCTCCCGTAGGCGAGCCCACAGGGCCTGATCCGAGTTCGCCTCCCTGGGCAGGGTAAGGCCCTCGTTGGCGACGTAATCGAGCAGGACCAGCTCGCCTACCTCGTCGGCGTGGGCGGACGCGTAGGCCCTGGAGCCGCGCAGGGCGCAGCGCTCGAACTGCGCGTCGGGGCAGCCGGGTGGCTCCTCCTCGCCGTCGAAGAGAACGAACCGCACCTCGCGGTGGCCCTCCGGCAGCTCCTCCTCCAGGGTCCGCGCCAGCTCCACCACCGCGGCGGTGCCGGCGGCGCCGTCGTTGGCGCCAACGAACCCCGGTGGGCTGTGCTCGGTGTCGTAGTGGGCCCCGACCACGATCGCGGGGCCCGGTCCGGGCAGCGAGCCGACCACGTTGCGCAGGCCGCCGGGCACCGGCTCGAACGAGCCGTTCGGAAGCCGCTCGCGAAGCCGGTCGCCGAGCTCGCGGGAGGCGGGCGAGCCGGCGGAGCGTTGCCCCAGCGCGACCTGCTCGTCGATCAACTCGAAGGCCGCTGCGGAGTCGAAGCGATCGACGGGCCCTTGGTCCGAGCCCTCCTCGGAGCCCCCGCCGCACGACGCGAGGGCGACCGCCAGAACGGGGACCGCGGCGGCGAGTCGGCGCCGCTCAGGCCGCGCGCTTACCGGGCGCGGCGCGCCTGCGGGCGCGCTCGCGCTTGATCGGGATCGGCGGCACCGCAGGCTCGTCATGGCGCCCGCAACGATCCCAGATCACATCTGCCTCGGAAACGCCCTGCTTGTCGGCCTCCGCCTGAACGTCGCTCCAGGGCAGCTGCGCCTCGGGGAGCTCATCCCAACGAGCGAGATCGAGCGCCTCCAGGGCACCCTCCAAAGCGGGGCCGCGGTGCTCCTCGGAGCGGAGCACCGCCCTGACTACCTCAAGCTGCTTGTCGCTGAGCCGGACGACCCACATGTTGGCCTCCTCCGAGCCCTTTGGGGGGTCGAGTTGGCCGCAAGCTAGAGCCGTCCACGGACGGAAGTCAAAACCCCTGCATATGCGGTCTAGGCGTTCTGCTGGCCGCCGCCTTCCTGCATCCCACCTTCCTGGCCGCCGCCCTCGCCGCCGCCTTCCTCGCCGCCACCCTCGCCACCCTCACCGGGCTGCGGGGTCTCCGGCTGTGGAGTCTCAAGCACCATGATCGCTCCTTTCGTCGCTGTAGTCCGGCGCTACCCCGCCGGGGCACGGGAAAAACCCTGGTCAGCGAGCGTGGATGCGAACCGCCTCGATCCGGTTCTCGCGGACGGACTCGACCCGGATCTCGTGCCCGTCGGCGGTGATCAGATCGCCTCGCTTTGGCAGCCGGCCGAGCTCTCCGAAGACGTAGCCGCCGATCGAGTTGTAGGCGTCGGTGTCCACCGGCAGCTCGATTCCGCGGTCGGCGAGGTCGCCGAGGGAGACGTGGCCGCGCACGTACCAGTCCCCGTTGGAGAGCTGGCGCAGTGAGCCGGCGAGGGGGTCGGTCTCATCCTCGATCTCGCCGACCACCTCCTCGAGGATGTCCTCGATGGTGACGATCCCGACGGTGCGCCCGTACTCGTCGACCACCACCCCCATCGAGGAACGCTGCCGCTGCAGCTCGGCGAGCAGGTCGTCGAGGGGCTTGGTCTCGGGGACGATCAGGGCGTCGCGAACCGCCGCCTCGATCGGCGCCTCCGGTCCCTCGCTCATCAACAGCTTGTTCAGGCGCAGGGCGTGGACGATGCCGCGAACGCGGTCGGCGTTGCCGTCCTCGACCACCACCAGGCGGGTGTGGCCGGAC
>CAYZPZ010000184.1:0-4033 GCA_964480205.1 uncultured Conexibacteraceae bacterium | reverse complement strand
GTGCATGTTCTGGGCGGCGACCGCGACCCGGTCCCCGCAGAGCTCCACCGCCCTCGCAAGCGACGGGTAAGGCGGGCAAACCACCACCTCCGCTCCGCTCTCGGGCAGCCTCGGCAGGAACTCAGCCAGGAAGGCCTCGGTCTCGGCGACCGTCTTGTGCATCTTCCAGTTCGCCGCCAATAGCGCCGTGCGCTCAGGCATCGGGCAGCACCTCGACCCCGGGCAGCTCCTTGCCCTCGACGAACTGTAGCGAGGCACCGCCGCCCGTCGAGAGCCAGTCCACCCGGTCGGCGAGGCCGAAGCGGGTCAGGGCAGCGGCCGAGTCGCCGCCTCCCACGACGGTGTGCCCGGAGGCACCGGCCACGGCCTCGGCCACCGCCCGGGTGCCGGCCGCGAACGGCTCCAGCTCGAAGGCGCCCATCGGCCCGTTCCAGAACACGGTGCCCGCGCGCGCAATCCGCTTTGCGTAGTTGGCGGCGGTGTTGGCGCCGATGTCCAGGCCCATCCAGCCCTCGGGAACGTCGACCCCGTTCAGCTCCTCCGACTCCGTCGAGGCATCCAGCTCCCTGCCCAGGACCAGGTCCTCCGGCAACTCGAGGATCGAGTCGCTGCTCCCAGCGTCGCCAAGCACGCGTCCGGCCGCCCGCACACCCTCATCTTCGACCAGGGAGTTGCCGACGTCGCGCCCCTCCGCCTTGAAGAAGCTGAAGCACATGGCGCCGCCGATCAGGATCTCTTCGGCGAAGCCCAGGAAGCGGTCGATCACCCCGATCTTGTCGGCCACCTTTGCGCCGCCAAGCACGATGATCAGGGGGCGCTCGGGGTTGTCGCGCACGCGAGCCAGCTCTCCCAGCTCCCGCTCCATCAGCAGCCCGGCGAAGGCGGGAAGCCGGTGAGCGACCCCCTCGGTCGTGGCGTGTGCGCGGTGGCTGGAGCCGAAGGCGTCGTTGACGTAGAGATCGGCGAGGGCGGCGAGCCCCTCGGCGAGCTCGGGGTCGTTCTCCGTCTCGCCCGGCGCGAAGCGGCTGTTCTCGAGCACCAGGATCTGACCCGGTGCCAGGGCGCCCGCGGCAGCCTCGACCTCGGGTCCAACGACCGCGGGGGCCAGCGAGACCTCGGCGGAGACCAGATCGCCGAGCCGCTCGGCGACCGGCCTCATCGACAGCGAGCGGTCCTTACCCTGCGGCCGCCCGAGGTGGGAGACGACGATCAGCGCAGCACCGCGCTCCACCAGCAGCTCGATCGTCGGCAGGCACGCGCGAATGCGGCCGTCATCGCTGATCTCTCCCCCCTCCAGCGGAACGTTCAGGTCTCCCCGGACCAGCACCCGGCGGCCCTCGACCTGCGCGTCGCGGACGCTCGCCTTGGCCAAGCCTCCCACGACCGCAGGTGCTCGCGGCCTAGGCGCCGACGGCCGCCGGCTGCATCACCTTCTCGGCGAGCTCGGCGCAGCGGTTGGCATAGCCCCACTCGTTGTCGTACCAGGCCACGATCTTGACCATGTTGCCCTCCAGCACCATGGTCTGGAGCCCGTCGAAGATCGAGGAATGGGGGTCGGTGACGATGTCGGTGGAGACGATCGGGTCCTCGGTGTAGGCGAGGATTCCCTGCATGGGCCCGGAAGCGGCGCCGCGCATCGCCTCGTTGACCTCCTCTGCGCTGGTCTGCTTGGAGACCTCGCAGACCAGGTCCACGACCGAGCCGGTGGCCACCGGCGCCCGGACCGCGATCCCGTTCAGCTTGCCCTCCAGGTCGGGGAGGACCAGCCCGATCGCCTTGGCCGCGCCGGTGCTGGTCGGGATCAGGTTGATCGCGGCGGCCCTCGCGCGGCGCGGATCCTTGTGGGGCATGTCCTGCAGGCGCTGGTCGGCCGTGTAGGCGTGGATCGTGGTCATCAGGCCGCGCTCGATCCCCACCGCGTCGTTGATCACCTTCGCCACGGGGGCCAGGCAGTTGGTGGTGCAGGAGGCGTTGGAGATGATCCGGTGCTGGTCGGGGTCGTAGTGATCGTCGAAGTTGACGCCCAGGGCCACAGTGACGTCGGGATCGGTCGCCGGCGCCGAGATGATCACCTTCTCCGCTCCCGCCTCGAGGTGCTTGGCGGCGTCGTCGCGCTTGGTGAACAGCCCGGTCGACTCGATCACCACCTCGACGCCCAGATCGTCCCAGGGCAGCGCCGCCGGATCCTTCTCGCTCAGGACCCTGAGCTCGTCGCCGTCGACCTTGATCCCCTCGCCGGTGACCTCGATCTCGCCCGGGTAGCGGCCCAGGATGGAGTCGTACTTGAGCAGGTGCGCGATCGTCTCGGTGTCGACCAGGTCGTTGACCGCGACGAAGTCGAGCTCCGAGCCGGCCTGCTTGGCGGCGCGGAAGAGGTTGCGCCCGATGCGCCCGAAGCCGTTGATACCGACCTTCACTGCCATGCGTCCTCCTTGCTGCCTTGCGGGATTGGGCCTTCCCCAACCTTAGTCGGACACCGCGCTCGGGGGACGCGCGCTACTCGGGGGCGCTGACGATCTCGACGAGGTAGCCGTCCGGGTCGCGCAGGCGTGCCGCGTAGCTGCGAGACCCATGCAGCGGCGCCGCCCCGGGCTCGACCACCGACTCGCCGCCGTTCTCCATCCCCGACTGGTACGAGGCCTTGACCGCGGGGATGCTGCGCGCGGGGAAGGAGACGGAGCCGAAGCCGGGTCGCTCGGACTGCTCGGAGCTGATGAAGAACTCCGCCCTGGTCAGCCCCCAGCCGATCGCGGTCGCGCTCTCGTCGTGGCGGCGCCAGCCGAGCGGAGCGAGGATCGAGTCGTAGAAGCTGCCGCTGCTGGCGAGGTCGCGGACGTTGAGGCTTACGTAATAGAGCATCGGCGTCGGTCGCTCGAGGTCAACGCGATCTGCTGAGCGACCCTGCCCCCTGCCGCGTAGCTGACCTGGCGGTTGAGAAGGCTACGGCAAACGCTCACCGGCGTGGCTCCCAGCGGAAGGCGAGGAGCGCGACGGCCAACCCGGCCAGGCCCCAGCCCGCGACGATAGCCAGGTGTCCGAGCTCGAACCCGGCTCCCGTCGTGTTCGGGTCCCAGGCCGTGAAGAACGCCTCGAAGAAGTGGCGCACGGGAAAGATGTCCGCGACCTCGAGGACGCCGGAGGGAATCTCGCTGTCTGGGATGAAGACGCCGGATATGAAATAGAGCGGCAGCATGATCGCGTTGGTTACGGCCGGGGCGGCGTCCTCGGAGGGGATGAACGCGGTCAAAGCGAAGCCGACGCAGCAGAAGGCCGAGGCGCCGACGGCGAGCGTGACGATCACCGCGGGGATGGTCCGGTCGGGCAACGACACTCCGTAGACGAGCTTCCCCAGCGCGGCGATCAGCGCCACCATCAGCAGCGAGACGACCAGCGAGTTGCCGACTCGGCCCGCCACGAACGCGGCCGGGGGGAGCGGCGTTCCCCTGACCCGCTTCAGCAGGCCGCGCTCGCGATCCTCGGTCAGGTTGATCGCCAGGCTGACCGAGGTGGCCGAGATCACCGCCAGGGCGATGATCGCGGGGACGTAGTAGGTGGTGGTCTTGACCCCGCGCGCCTCGATCTCCTCGTTGCCGAAGATCGTCGCGAAGATGAACAGGAAGATCAGCGGCAGCAGCACGGTGAAGAAGACCGAGGCGGGATTGCGCCAGAAGACCTTCTGGTCGAACCGGAATTGGTGCCAGAGCAGGGTCATCTGGTCAGCTCCAGGTAGGCGTCCTCGAGGCTCGGCTGCCGGACCTCGAGGCTCGGCAGGTCGACCCCGCGTCCCTGGGCCCAGTCGATCAGCGCGCGCAGGTCCCCCAGGGGATCGTCGCTGGCATGCGAGACCAGCGTCTCACCGGCGTTGGCCGCCTCGCGGAAGGGCGACGGCAGCTCGGCCACCGGCGCCCCCTGCGGGAGTCGGAAGCTGATCACCGCCTGAGTGCGCCCCTCCCCTCCCAGCCGCGCCGGGTCGCCGGAGGCGACGATCTCGCCGGCGACGATGATCGCGGCCCGGTCGGCGAGCACCTGGGCC
>CAYZPZ010000183.1:0-4075 GCA_964480205.1 uncultured Conexibacteraceae bacterium | reverse complement strand
TGTAGGTCGAGGCCTGGGCGTAGCGCCCCTCGTAGTGGCCCTCGGCGTCGATCACGAGGCAGTCGGCCCCCCGGGCCACGGCCGCCGCCCCCACCTTCGCCTCGGCGGCGGGCTTGCGGCCGTAGACGAACTGCCAGGCGCAGACCCGCAGTCCCCGGCGCTTCAGCTGCCGCACCAGCCGCGGCGAGAACTGACTCCAGGTCCGGCCGGCGTCGCCTGACTTGATCAGGACCACCTCGATCCCGCGCTTGCGCGCCTTGCCGGCGATCGACTTCACCTTGCCGCGCTGGGCGCGCTTTACGTACCAGATCCACATCCCGTCCCCCCGCAGCGGGTTGCTCGCCGGCTGGGGGAATGGCGAGGGCCCCTGGGCGCCGGCAACCGAGGCGCCGACAAGGCCGAGCGCCAAAGCCGCGACCGCGGTGCAGGCGATCGCGCGGGATCGGATTCTTCCCCTGGCCATGGTCATCGAGGCTACGAATGCTCTAACAACCTTCCGCAACGGCTGTTGCGCGCAGAGTGAATACTGCGCCTCGATGAGCACCGTCGTCACGGTCACGGACCGCAGCAAGTGGTGCGCGCGCACCGACAACATCGTCGTCGTCGATACCCGGCAGAGGACCCTGCTGTGGGTGCCGCGGGACCTATGGTGCGAGCGCATCGGCGGGCGCATCAACGACGCCTTCGCCAAGCGGGGCCACCGGGCCCTGATCGAGGCGCTCGCCCAGAACGGGATCCAGGTAGAGCACAGCCTCTGTATCCGTCGGGACGCTGCCGAGAGAGCGATCGCGGGGATCTCGGTGGTCGTCCCGGTCGAGGAGCGGCTCGAGTTTCTCTATCCCATCGAGCCCCAGCGCCCGATCGAGTGGGGAAGCAAGCGGGTCGTCTTCGAGCCGCCAAGCGAGCGCCTCGCAGGGGAGCGTATCCATCAGTGGATCGGGGCGAGGTATGAGGCCAATGGCCGCCCCGCCCCCCTGCTCCGCGGCGCTGACTACGGGCGCATGCGCCGCCAGCGCACTCTGCTCGCGTGCCTGCTGGAGCAGGACTTCGACTTCACCTCGGTGCTCACCGATCCGCGGCTCGTCTCCGTCTCGGATCCTGCCGCGTTCGAGGAGCTGATGCTCGTAGACAGCGGCTGGCGGATGTCGCTGCTCGAGGACGTCCGCGACACCGTCCACGACGGCAAGCGCGTCCTGGAACGTATGACAGCGCACCGAGAACTCGCGACCGGGCGACCCGCCGCTTCTGTGATTGTTCTCTCCTACAACTCGCGGCACAGGATCGATATCGCGCTCCGGTCCCTTCGCGGCCAGGACCTGCCCGCGCCATGGGAGACGATTGTGGTCGACTCGGGCAGCGACGGTTGCGGGGAGTACGTAGAGGCCGCCTATCCGGAGGCGACCGTGGTGCGCTCGGAGCGGCGCCTCTGGCCCGGTGCGGCGCGTAACTGGGGGGTGGCGGCCTCCCGCGGCGAGTGCGTCGCCTTCCTCGCCGACGACTGCGCCGCTCGGCCGGACTGGCTGCGCCGCAGGGTCGAGCTCCACCGCCGGGGATACGAGGCGGTGGGGGGCGCGGTCGTCAATGGGACGCCGGGCAGACTCGTGGGCACGGCGAACTACCTGCTCGAGTACTCGGCCCTGCTGCCGTCCAGGGCTCTGCTCGCGGCACAGGAGGTGCCGCATTCCCTCTCCTACTCGCGGGCCCTGCTGCAGCGAGCCGGCCCCTTTCCCGAGGACGTGAGGACGGGAGAGGACACGATTTACAACGAGCGCTGCCTGCGCGCCGGAGCCTCGGTCGGATTCGATCCGAAGATCCAAATCGCCCATCGCAACCCCACCGAGTTCGGGGAGTACCTCCGCCATCATCATGTTCACGGCACCGGCATCGTGCAGTGCTTCACCGAGCGGGGGCATAGGTGGGCCGGAGCGACGGGAGGCGGGACGTCCGCCACCGCCCTCCTGCGGCTCTTCGCCAAGTACCCGGCCGGGCGCTGGTGGCGAGCGCTGAATCGGGTGCGGCGGACCAGACTCCGGTTCCTGCCCGCCTTTCTCGGTCTGGGCCCGTTGATCTGGGCCGGTCTCTGGGCGACCTCGTTCGGAGCCTGGGCCGAGCTGAGACGGAGAACGCCGCTAGAGCCGCTCGGCGACCCGCGGGGCCTCCCGCGCGAACAGCCAGAGGCCGAGGGCGACGAATCCCGCCACGATCCCCAGCGGCACGAGCAGCATCGCCGTGCCCCCCACTGACTCCGCGGCGGTCGGAGCGGCGGGATCGATCAGCGCATGCCGCATCTGGGTGAAGACCGCCGAGATGGGGCTGACGCTGAGCAGCTCCTGCACCTCCTCCGGATAGCGGCCCGCCGTGTAGATGATCGGAGACCCGAAGAAGAGCAGCTGCTGCGTCAACCCCCAGGCCTCGTTGGTGTCGCGATAGCGGACGTAGGCCACCGAGAGCACGGTGCCGACCCCGGCCGCGAACAGGGCCAGCAGGGCGACCAGGAGCGGCAGCTCCAGCCAGCTCCAGCGTGGATCCAGTCCCGAAGCGATCACGAACCCCACCACGACCACCGAGTTGACCGCCAGATTGAGCATCGCCCGAGCCGACACGGAGAGCGGGATCGCCAACCTCGGGAAGCGAAGCTTCCTTAGCAGCCCCTCGCTGCGGGCCAGGCAGGTGACGCAGCCGGTGACCGTCTCGGCGAACATCGTCCAGAGGATGACCGCGGTGAGCAGGTAGACCCCGTAGTGGTCGACCCCCTGGTTGAGGGGCACCACTTTGCTGAAGACGGCGTAGAGGACGCAGAAGAAGAGCAGCGGCCTGATCACGGCCCAGACGTAGCCGAGGGCGGAGCCCATGTACTTGATCCGGAACTCGGCCGAGGCCAGCGCGGCGGTGACACTCGCCAGCCGCCGGAAGTCGCCCCCGACAGCCGTGGGGCGGTAGGCGCCCGACCCGCGGTCTTCGCCACCGGCGCCTCCGGCGCCTGGTGTGGTGCCGCCGACGGGATCGCGCTCCCCCTCCGACGTCGGATCCTCACCGTTCGCCTCCGTCGGCCCAGCTGCTTCGTGGACGGTTCCGCGGTGAACGACGTTGAGGCGTTCGTACTCGGCGGCGATCTCCTCCGGCGGGCTGACCGCTGCGACCCGTTGCCCCTCCAGCAGCATGGCACGGTCGCAGTGGCGGCGCAGCGCCTCCATGTCGTGGGTGACCAGGACCACGGTTCGCCCCTCCCGCTTCAGTCGCGCGAACTGATCGAAGCACCGCTGCTGAAAGGCGGCGTCGCCCACCGCGAGCACCTCGTCCACCAGCAGGATGTCCGCGTCCACCTGGATCGCTACCGAGAAGGCAAGCCGAACCTTCATCCCCGATGAGAAGTTGCGCAGTTTCATCCCCCGGTGTCGGCGAACACCGGCGAACTCGAGGATTCCGTCGAGGCGGCGCCGTGCCTCCGCCCGGCTGAGCCCGAGCATGACCGCGTTGAGGACCGCATTGTCCTCGGCGCTCAGGTCGGGTCTCAGGTCCACCCCCAGCTCCACGAACGGCGCGAGCCTGCCGCTGACCCCGATCGAACCCTGCTCGTAGGAGTAAATCCCGGCCACGCAGCGGAGCAGCGTGCTCTTCCCGCTGCCGTTGCGCCCCGCGATGCCGAAGAACTCGCCGCGGCGGACGTCGAAGCTGACATCGTCGAGTGCTCGCAGCGTCCCGGGTGGCTCCGGGCGGAACCGATCCACGAGGCGCTCGCGCAGGCGCGTGTAGCGCTGCTGGGGCACGTGGAAGGTCTTGCCCAGGCCCGCGACCGTGATCGCCCGGCCAGCCGCCGGCCGGGCGGCTGACCCGGCGAACGGTCCTGCGCGACTGCTCGCCAGCCCCTGGCTCACTTCCAGTGCCTCTCCGGACGCAGGGTCGATTCGGCCAGGCCCAGCCAGACGCCGAGGTGATAGACGATCCTGGCCGGCAGCACCCAGGGCGTTCGTCCGGCTCTCATCTGTCGCACAGCGATCATGAGGACGCGAGGCAGCGCATGGGCCCTCCAGGGGCGGGACAGGGTCCGGATCGCCGCTCCTCGGCCGACCCAGCG
>CAYZPZ010000182.1:0-4117 GCA_964480205.1 uncultured Conexibacteraceae bacterium | reverse complement strand
TGCGGGAGTGCTTGTAGGAGCAGTGCTCGGACCACAGCAGCGAGAACATCGCCAGCTCCACCTGGTTCGGCTCGCGCTCGAGCAGCTCGGTGATCCGCTCGTACTCGGGTCGCGTCAGCCCGAGCTCGACCGCCCGTTCGACCCCGGGGACCTCGGCCGTGGTCTTCATCTAACGGGTTGCGCTGACGCGCACCCTCGCATCGATGGGCTGGCGAGCCAGCGGCCGGAACAGCGGCAGCCCGTCATCCGAGCCGGTGAGCGGATCGACCGCGTGCTCGGGATGTGGCATCAGGCCGAGCACGTTGCCCTCCGCGTTGGTTACCCCGGCGATGTTGCGCGCCGATCCGTTCGGATTGCGGTCGGCCGCGTAGCGGAAGGCGACCTGCCCGGAGTCCTCGAGCCGGTCGAGTTCGGAGTCCGGCGCGAAGTAGCGCCCGCTCATGTGCTTGACCGGAACCGAGAGGCGCTCGCCCGGTTGAATAATGGCGCCGAAGGGCCCCCCGAAGTCCTCGGCGATCAGCTCGACCTGGCGGCAGATGAATCGCAGCCCTGTGTTCGGCAAAAGCGCCCCCGGCAGCAGTCCGGCCTCGCAGAGGACCTGGAAGCCGTTGCAGATCCCGAGCACCGGCCCGCCCGCGGCGGCGAAGCGGGCGACGCTCTCCATCGCCGGCGCGAAGCGCGCGATCGCGCCGGCGCGCAGGTAGTCGCCGTAGGAGAAGCCGCCGGGCACGACGACCCCGTCGAACCCGTCGAGATCCGTTTCCTCGTGCCAGATCAGGCGGGCATCGCCGATGCGCTGCACGGCCGCCAGCGCGTCGCGCTCGTCGCAGGAACCCGGAAACTGCAGGACACCGATCACGCCGATCCCCCGTTCGTCGAGGGCTCGTCCTCGAGCACCACCTCGTAGTCCTCGATCAGTGTGTTCGCGAGCAGCTTCTCGCAGAGCGATTCGAGCTCGGCGGGATCGTCGGCCTCGAGCTCGACCAGGCGGCCCACTCGAACGTTGGAGACCCCCTCGAAGCCGAGCGCCGGAAGCGCGCGCTCGACGGCCTTTCCCTGGGGATCGAGGATGCCCTGCTTGGGCCTGATCAGAACCTTGGCCTTCACGAGGCCAGGGTAGCTGGCGATGCGGCGCGCACCCCTTCGCTAGTCGAGCTTACGCTCGCTGATCCGCTCGTAGGCCTCGACGTACTTGGCGCGGGTGTTCTGGACGACCTCGTCGGGCAGCTCTGGCCCGGGCGGGGTGTGATCCCAGCCGATCGAGTCCGAGTAGTCGCGCACGTACTGCTTGTCGAAGGAGGCCTGCGAGCGGCCCGGCTCGTAGCCGTCGGCCGGCCAGAAGCGCGAGGAGTCCGGGGTCAGCACCTCGTCCCCGAGCACGATCTCGGCGCCGGCGGCGCTGCCGAACTCGAACTTGGTGTCGGCGAGGATGATGCCGCGCTCGGCTGCGTGCTCGGCTGCGCGCTGGTAGATCTCGATCGAGATCCGGCGCAGCTCCTCCATCAGCGGGCGATCGCCGATGATCTCGGCGGCGCGGTCGAAGTCGATGTTCTCGTCGTGCTCGCCGAGCTCGGCCTTGGTCGCCGGGGTGAAGATCGGCTCGGGCAGCTTGTCGGACTCGCGCAGGCCCTCGGGCAACCCGATGCCGCAGACCTCGCCGCTCTCGCGGTACTCGCGCCAGCCCGAGCCCGACAGGTAGCCCCGCACCACGCACTCGACGGGATACATCTGCAGCTTGCGTACTCGCATCCCCCGGCCGGCGGCCTCCGCGGGTACGTCCTCGGAGATGAAGTGGTTCGGGACGAGCTCCCGGGTCAGCTCGAACCAGAACAGCGACATCTGCGTCAGCACACGCCCCTTGTCGGGAATCTGGGTGGGCAGAACCACGTCGTAGACCGAGATCCGATCGGAGGCGACCATGATCAGCTCGTCGCCGTCCTCGTAGATCTCGCGGACCTTGCCCGAGCCGTGCAGCTTCAGATCAGCCAGCGCGGTCGCCATCGCTCGCGACTCTAACAACGGGTTCAGCGGCCGCCGACGCGTCCCCGGCGCGGTTAGCCGCTTTTTGCGGCGTCCGATGCCGTCGCGGGATGCTCGCGGGCCCAGCGCACGATGCGGCGGGAGTCGGAGATCACGGCTCCATCGTCGAGGACGAGCACGGGCACCTCGTTCGTCCCGCTCAGCTCGCGCACGACCTGGCGGTCGCGGTTGCGCGAGGGCCGGGTCCAGGGAACGAACCTGTAGCCCTTGAGCGGCCGCAGCTCGTAGCTGTAGCCCGCCTCATCCAGGGCCTTGGCGGCCCGGCCGCAGGGATGCCCCAGGGAGGCCGCCGCCCTCTTCTGTCCGCAGGTGTAGAGGATCACCGCCTGAGGATCCCACAAGGCGGCCGCAGCGTCGCTAGGAGATCTCGTCCAGGCGGGCCAGCACCTCGGGCACGTGTTGGAGATAGGCGTCGTAGTCGAAGACGGAATCGACGTCGAGCTCGGGCGCCGCCTCGGCGATCAGCCGCTTGAAGTCGGTGCCCTCGTCCCAGGCGCGCTGGGCGCTCTCCTGGACCAGACGGTAGGCGTCGTCGCGCTGCATCCCCGACTCGACCAGCGCGGTCAGGGCGCGCTGGCTGAACAGGGCGCCGTGGGTGAGCTCGAGGTTCTCCCGCATGCGGTCTGCGTTCACGGTCATCCGCTCGACCACCCGCGTCGCCAGGTGCTGCATGTAGTCGAGGGCGATGGTCGCGTCGGGAAGGATCACCCGCTCGACTCCTGAGTGCGAGATGTCGCGCTCGTGCCAGAGGGCGATGTTCTCGAGCCCCGCTTGGGCGTATCCCCGCAGGACCCGGGCCAGCCCGGTGATGCGCTCGGTCGTGATCGGGTTGCGCTTGTGGGGCATCGCCGAGGAACCCTTCTGGCCCGCCGCGAACGGTTCCTCGACCTCGCGCACCTCGGTCCTCTGCAGGTTCCGGATCTCGGTGGCGAAGCGCTCCAGCCCGCCGCCCGCGATCGCGATCCTTGAGGTCAGCACGGAATGGCGATCGCGCGGGACCACCTGTGTCGAGGCGTCCTCACGGCCCAGCCCGAGCTTGTCCATCACCCTCCGCTCGACCGACGGCGGCACCGAGGCGTAGCTGCCGACCGCCCCGGAAAGCTTTCCGAAGCGAAGCTGCTGGAAGGCGTTCTCGAGCCGGAAGACGTTGCGATCGGCCTCGAAGGCGAAGCTGGCCAGCCGCAGGCCGAAGGTCGAGGGCTCGGCGTGGACGCCGTGGGTGCGGCCGACGCAGAGCGTCTCGGCGTGCTCCTTCGCCGTCGCCACCAGCGCGTCGCGGTAGGCGCGCGCCCCCGCCACGATGATCTCGCCGACGTCGGCGAGCTGCAGGGCGAGCGCGGTGTCGAGCACATCCGAGGAGGTGAGCCCGTAGTGCAGCCAGCGCCCGGGCTCGCCGATCGCCTCGGAGACCACATCCACGAAGGCGGCGACGTCGTGGTTGGTGGTGCGCTCGCGCTCGGCGACCGCCTCGACGGTGAAAGCGGCGTGCTCGCGGCAGGCCTCGGCGTCCTCGGCGGGGACGACGCCCTCCTCGACCCAAGCGTCGGTCGCCGCCAGCTCCACGTCGAGCCAGCGCTCGAGCTTGCGCTGCTGGCTCCAGACCGCGCCGATCTCCTCGCGGGTGTAGCGGGGGATCACGTCCTAAGTCTGACCGAGGGGCTCAGCGGCTCAGGCGTTGATGATGCGGATCGCCAGCAATCCTGCGTTTTTGGCCCCGTCTATGGCCACGCAGCCGACCGGCACCCCGGGCGGCATCTGCGCCGCCGAGAGCAGCGCGTCCATGCCCCCGAGGTTCTTGCCCGACAGCGGCACCCCGATCACCGGCAGGTCGCTCTTCGAGGCGGCGAAGCCGGGCAATGCCGCGGACATGCCCGCGCCGGCGATGATCACCTTCAGGCCGCGCATGCGAGCGTTGGTGCAGTACTCGGCGGTCGCATCGGGATCGCGGTGCGCGCTGAGCACGCGGACCTCGTAGGTGATCCCCGCCTCGTGCAGGGCCTCCCCGGCCGGCTGCATCTTCGCCTTGTCGTTCTTCGACCCCATGATGATTCCGACCAGGGGGGCGTCGACCTCGATC
>CAYZPZ010000181.1:0-4117 GCA_964480205.1 uncultured Conexibacteraceae bacterium | reverse complement strand
TAGATCAAGCGGCGAACACGCGAGCGATACTCGCGATACTCGTCGCCGAACTTCTCCTCGAGGTAGGGCTCCTCCGCAACCGCGCTGGAATACGCGAGGAGACCAAGCAGGACGACGACCGCCACCCCGGTGGCTGTATCGAGAAGCACCGCCAGCCCGAGGAGAGCGGTGGTTCCCCCCGCGTAGATCGGGTTACGGCTTACTCGAAACGCTCCTCCCGTCAGGAGATGAGCGGTTGCCTTGTGCGGCGCAGGATTCTCGCCACCGCGCAACAAGGTGACTTGCGCCCAGCCAAACAGGCCGACGCCGATGATCAGCAGCGGAATCCCGACCACAAGGGACACGCCAAGCGGGAGAAACCGCACCGGCGCAACGAAATTCAGGATCACGATCAGAGCTACAGCGATGATCGGAGCAAGCTCGACGCCTGGCGCAGGGATCGGGTAGCGGGGCCGGTCAGGCACGTCGGCGGGCATCGCGGGGACAGTATCGCGCCATCGGGGGGCCGGCCTCCGGCCTCGCCGTGCGCGCGAGTGTCTTCTCAGGGGGAGATATTCCCGCTCAGTCGCCATTCAGCGACCGGCCTTCCGTGCAAAAGCAGCGGCCTCTTCCGGGAAATCCCGCTATGGCGGGCTGATCGAGCTGGTCGCGCCGGCGCTGGTCCAGCAGCGGACGATGTCGCGCATCGACAGGACGCCGATCAGCTCGCCGCGCTCGACCACGACCAAGTGGCGGATGCCGAGCTTGACCATCTCGTCGGCGGCCCGCTCCAGGCTCCAGTCGGGCGCGGCGGAGATCACGCTCTCGCTCATGTGATCGGCGACCTTGGTGTCGTCGGGGTCCCTGCCCTCGCCGAGGGCGTTGAGGACGTCGCGCTCGGTGATGATCCGCGGCGCCGGGGAGGCCTCGTCGAAGACGAGCGCAGCCCCCGTTCCCTTCTCGGTCATCTTGGTCGCCGCCTCGCGCAGCGTGTGCCCCGGCCCGACCGCCAGGACCACGCTCGACATCCCCTCCCGGACTTCCATCTCGCTCCTCTCCTACCTCGCCTGCAGCCTCGCTAGTGCGCTTCGGCGCAAGCTTATCCGACGCCTGGGTGCGCGGGAGGCGGGTCTTTGCCCACGTATAGGATTCGCGCCCCATGAGACCCCGCGGGCGCCATCGGAAGGCCGGATTCCTCGTTGGAGGAGCGCTCGCCGTTGCCGCGCTGGCCGGGTTCACCGGGTGCGATCTGCAGGAGGACGCCGATCTGGAGCGCGGCGAGCAGCTGTTCACGCAGCAGTGCGGCAGCTGTCACGCGCTGACCGCGGCGGGCACGCAAGCGGAGATCGGGCCCGATCTCGATCGGGCCTTCGCCGCGTCGCGCGCCTCGGGGATGGACCAAGACACGATCGAGGGGGTGGTCGAGGGGCAGATCCAGAACCCCCGGCCGGCCAGCCCCGAGGACACCGAGGTCTACATGCCCGCCAATCTGGTCGAGGGCGAGGACCTTCGCGACGTCGCGGCCTATGTCGCGAGCGTCGCAGGGGTGCCGGGGATCGAGCCGCCGGAGTTCGTCGCTCCCGAGTTCTTCGCCACCAACTGCGGCGGCTGCCACGTCCTCGGCGCCGCGGGGACCACCGGTACGGTGGGACCGAACCTGGATGAGATGCTGGCCGGCCAGTCGCCAGACCAGATCTCGGAGTCGATCACCGACCCCAACGCCCAGCTCACGCCCGGCTTCCCCGCCGGGGTGATGCCGCAGAACTACGGCGACGTCCTCACCCCGCAGCAGCTGCGGCAGCTGGTCGAGTTCCTGCAGCAGTAGGCAGGGGGCTGAGCCGGCGGCGGCTAGCGCTCGGCCTGGTCGGCGCCGAAACGCTGCCAAGCGCGCAGCAGGCCCCAGGCCCGCCACAGACCGACCGCCACCAGCGCCGCACCGAGCAGCGCGCCGAACAGCGGCCGGGTGAGGACGGCGAGCGCGACCACCGCCGCCCCCGCCGCCCCGATCATGATCAGGACCCGAAACGCGTCGGCCTCGCTCCGGAACGGATTCCTGGGTTCTTCCCGGACCGTGACTAGAGGATGTAGACGGTCGTGAACACGATGATCCACATGATGTCCACGAAGTGCCAGTAGATGCCGGGCACCTCGACGCCCAGGTGGTCCTTGGCGTCGGGCCCGAAGTGGCCGCGGAAGGCGCGCGTGGTGGCGATCGTCAGCAGGCAGAGCCCGACGAAGACGTGGGCTCCGTGCAGGCCGGTCAGCCCGTAGAAGATCGAGCCGAAGGCATCCTCGCGAACGCTGAAGCCGACGTGGATGTACTCGTTGATCTGGATAAAGAGGAAGGTGGCGCCAAGCAGCAGAGTGGTCAGCAGGCCCATCCTCAGGCCTCGCTTGTTGTTGGAGCGGATCGACTCCAGGGCCCAGTGCATGGTGAAGCTCGATGAGACCAGGATCGCCGTATTGACCCCGGCCACGGCGACCGGCAGCTCGAAGGGCTCCGGCGGCCAGGGGCCCTCGCTGGCCACAACCCGCAGGAAGAAGTAGGAGGCGAAGAAAGCTCCGAACAGCATCACCTCGGAGACGATGAAGAGCAGGATCCCCAGGGTCTGGCGATCGATCCGGGAGCTCTGGTGGGCCTCGGGCGGCCCGTGGTGCTCCTCGGCGTGGCCGGCGGCGACCGCTGCGCTCTCCATCACCTTCCCCCTCCCGCCGCTGCGGCGGCCTTAGCCGGAGATCGCCGTGGCGCACGCCCGACGCTGGTTTCGACGTGCTCCACCGGCATCTCGGTGATCGCCTTGACCCGGTCGATCAGTCCCTCCTCCAGCCAGACCGAGTGCTCGCCCTTCAGGGTGGAGATCAGGATCTCGTCGAGCCGGTAGTGCTCGATCGCGTTCTCGATTGCGTGAAAGGGGTCGGGGCTCATCGGCTGACCGGTCGCGTCGATCTCGGAGCGGTACATCTCGGCCAGGGTCGCCGCGAGGTTGGCGCAGACCTGCTCACGCGGCACGTCGCCCGAGCGCGGGGAGATGAACGTGTAGCGGTGGGGCCGCTCGGCCGCGCGCTGCTTGAGGCGATCGATCAGTTCCTTGCTGTGGACGGTCTTGGTGGCGACCACCAGCGTGTGGGTGAGGTCCCATCGCACCGCGTCGTCCTCGACGCGGACCGGGATGTGCTCAACCCGGGTGCCCAGGTTGTCCTTGGCCCACTCGACCAGATCCTTGCGGGTGAGCCCGAATCGCGTGTCGTACAGGCAGGAGAGCAGGACGTAGTCCGGCCGCGTCGCCCGCACGGCGTCGTCGAGCGCCAGGGAGGGATCAGGATCCATCACCGCTCCCTCCGAGGGGATCCCGAACTCCGACAGCACCGACATGGTCACGTCGATCCGGCTCTGGGCGGCGTCGCGCAGCTCCTCGGTGTCGACCAGCTGACCGACCACGGGCTGGTTCTGGGGCGCGACCACTCCGAAGTAGTGGGCGCCGCCCTCGGAGAGCTCGCGGACGGCCTGCAGCAGCTTGCGCCCGCCGGCCACCTCGTTGAGGAAGATCAGCACGCGCTCCACGCCCTCGCGGGAAGGGGGCGGGTCGGGGTCGCCGAAGGTGGCGACCTCGCGCTCGGCGATCACCTCGGAGGCGTGCTCCGGCGGCGTCCCGATATCCGACTCGGGGGTCTCCCCCGCACCGGGATCGACGTGGGGGTCCTGGCGGACCTTCTCCTCGCCGGGTGTCCTGCGCTCTTCGGTCACGTGGGGGTCCCCACCTCGGTGCGACCGGGCTGGCGGACCTCGGCCTTCTCGCCGGCCATGATCGCGTGGCGCGCCCCGGGCACCCCGAACTCGTACGGCCCGCCGACCACCCGGGGGATCTCGTCGAAGTTGAAGATCGGAGGCGGCGAGGAGACCTGCCATTCGATCGTCTTCGCACGCCAGGGATTGGGGCCGGCCTTCGGGCCGAAGCGCCAGGAGACGATCATGTTGTAGAGGAAGACGAGCTGGGCGGCGCCGAGGATGAAGCCGGCGATCGTGATCTCCAGGTTCCAACCGCCGAACTCGGCGGCGTAGTCGGCGACCCGGCGGGGCATGCCCTCCATCCCGATCCAGTGCATGGGCACGAAGGTGCCCCAGGTCCCCACCAGCGTC
>CAYZPZ010000180.1:0-4118 GCA_964480205.1 uncultured Conexibacteraceae bacterium | reverse complement strand
CCGAGCGCGAGCGGCGCGCCAAGATCATCAACGCCGAGGGCGAGTTCCAGGCCGCCGAGAAGCTCGCCGCCGCCGCCGAGATCATCTCGAAGAACCCGGCCACGCTGCAGCTGCGCTACCTGCAGACCCTGCTGGAGATGGGCGTCAACCAGAACACCACGATCGTCTTCCCGCTGCCGATCGACCTGATCGAGGCCTTCACCGACATAAAGGCCAGGGCCACCGGGACTTGAGCGCCGACTGCCGGCTGACGCTAACCGTGCGGCCGGCGCGCGACGCCGAGGAGATCGAGGCCGCGCGGCGCCTGCGGGTGCGGGTCTTCTGCGAGGAGCAGGGCGTCTCGCCCGCCGAGGAGCTGGACGAGCTCGACGACGAGGCTCTGCACGTGGTCGCCCTGGACGAGACGGGAGTGATCGCCACCTGCCGGTTGCGCTTCACCGACGAGGGCTGCAAGCTGGAGCGGATGGCGGTGGAGCGGCGCCTGCGAGGGCTCGGCGCGGGGACCTGGCTTCTGGAGGTCGCCGAGCGAGAGGCGCGGGAGCGCGGCGCGGAGACCATGGTCCTGCACGCCCAGACCCGCTCGCGCGCCTTCTACGAGGCAAACGGCTACCGCCCCGAGGGAGAGCTCTTCACCGAGGCGGGGATCGAGCACGTGCGGATGGCCAAGCAGCTCGCCGGCGCGGGCTCTTGAGCGAGCCGCGACCCGAGCCCGAGGTGAGGATCGATCAGCTCACCGGGCTGCGCACGATCCTGGCCGCGGCCCGCGCGGACCGCCCGCTCGAGTTCTCCCTGGCCGCGCGGCGCGGCGAGCGCTCCCGCCCCTGCCCGTTCTGCGAGGGAAACGAGGAGTCCACCCCTCCCGAGATCTGGGCCGATCGGCCCGGTGGCGGGGAGCCGGGCACGGCGGGCTGGCGGGTGCGCTCGGTGCCCAACCTCTACCCGGCGCTCTCCGACGCCGAGCGGGCCGACGACGGTGGTACCGCGGCGATGAAACCGGCCGACCCCCTGCGGGCTTCGGCCCGTGGGTCCGAGCCCGACCTCTTCTCGTCGGTCCCCGCCCGCGGCTCGAACGAGGTGATCATCCACACCCCTCGGCATCTGACCTCGCTCGCCGATCTGGACTCAGAGCAGCTCGGCTTGGCCGTGGCCGGCTGGCGCGAGCGCATGCGCGCGCACGAGTCGGCCTCCTGCGTGCAGCTGTTCGTCAACGAGGGCGGCGGCGCGGGGGCCTCGCTCGAGCACACGCACGCCCAGCTCTATGCCCTCGACTTCGTCCCGATCGCGATCGCCCGCGAGCGCGAGCGCTTTGCCGCCTACAACCAGCGCACGATGGGCGGCGAGCTGCTCGCCGAGATCGCCTCCGAGGAGGTGCGACGCGGCGAGCGCCTGGTGGCGATCGACGACGAGGCGATGGTGATCTGCCCCTGGGCGTCGCGCTCGCCCTTCGAGCTGCGAGTGCTGCCGCGGCGGGCGGCGGCGAGCTTCGAGCGCGACGAGGGCGCCGTCGCCGCCCTGGGCGCGGGGCTTCGCGCGCTTCGCGCCCGCTTCGGGAAGGGGCTCGAGCTCAACCTCTGGGTGCGCACCGCGCCGCGGGGCACCGAGCTCTTCCACTGGCATATTGACATCGCGCCGCGACTGGCCGTCAAGGCCGGCTTCGAGCTCGCCACCGGGGTGGACACCAACATTTATGCGCCCGAGCGTGCGGCGGCCGAGCTGCGGGAGGCGCTGGCGTGATCTGGGTGACGGTCGCGGTGGTGGCGGCGCTGCTGATCGGTTTCGCGCTCTACTTCGTGCTCTTCCGGTGGCGGGCGATGGCCCGCCACGGGCGCTTCCCCGCCCCCTGCGACGAGGTGGTGGACCTGCCCGCGGGCGAGCACGTCATCTACTACGAGGACGCGGAGCGCTGGCGCTACTCCGAGCCGCCGCGGATCGGCGATGGCTTCTCGGTGGAGGTGAGCGGGGCCGACGGTGGGCGCATCGAGTTGCAGCAGCCCCCCGCTCTGACGCCGGTCAAGACCAGCGGACGCAACCGGATTCCCTACGGGCTTCTCCGCGCAGAGGAGCCGGGCGCCTACCGAGTGGTGGCGCGAGGCGCGGGCGCCGCCCGCAACCCCCACCTGACGATCGGCTGAGCCCGTCGGGCTCCGCTGCCGCGCGGCCGCGGGTAGGCTGGCGCCCCGATGAGCCCTCCCATCGCTCGGCCCATCCCCCGCTTCATCGCCGACGCCAGCACCGAGGGTCTTCCCTACGGTCGCTGGGCCCAGCGGCTGCGCGACGAGTTCGCGAAGGTATGTGAGCGGCACGCAGGCGAGGCCGGCGGCCCGCCGGCCGAGGTCACCTGGTTTCCCGAGCGCGCCTGGGGCGGCCGGGTCTACGTCCCGGCGGTGGCGCCCGTCCAGGGCGCGCCCTCGCCCAGCGAGTACTTCGGCTACGTCTCCTTCATCCGCGAGGGCGAGTCCGAGCCGGCCGAGCTGCGCGCCTCCGCCGACTTCACCGACGTCACCGCCGCCGACAATCCGGACTGGGAGATCGATCTCAACGAGGAGGTGGTCGGCGCCTGGCGCGGCGAGGGCGATCGGGTCGGCGACGTCACCCTGGTCTGGGGCACCCCGATGCTGCGCGGCGCCCTCGCGGCCACCGCCGAGCTCGACGGCGACGTAGTCGACCAGACCCCGGTCACCGACGAGCGCTTCACCCTGATCGCCCTCGACGCGGTCAAGGGCTTTCCCGACGACCTCTATCTGGAGATCGCGCTCTGGGGAAAGCGCGACGTCGAGCTGGCCCGCGACAGCCTCTACGATCAGCCGGAGGCGGCCCCGCCGTCCTCCAGCCCCGATAGCTCAGCTGGATAGAGCGACTCCCTCCTAAGGAGTAGGCCCCAGGTTCGAATCCTGGTCGGGGCGCTCTCAGGTTTCCGCCAGGTGGGCGGAGAACCAGTCCGCGGCCTGCTCCGCGACCCGCTTCAGGGGCCCCTCCTCCTTGAACAGGTGGCCGGCGCGGGCGACGACCCAGACGCTCGATACCGACACCCCGTTCGAGGGGCTGCCTCCAACCTGGTCGCTGTCGCTCTTTCTGACCTTCTATCTCGCCCTGCCCCTCTGGGCCTGGGCGCCGCGGCGGCTCGAGCGTCCCGGGCAATCCCGACTGGTACCCCGGGTGGCGATTCGAGCAGCCCGCTGAGCCGCGATCCCGGCCTGGGAGACTGCGGCCGTGCGCGCCGTCATCGCCATCGCCGGGATCGCGACCGCCTGCCTGGCGGGACTGGCCCTGTGGCAGCTCGGCACAGAGGAGGAGCGCGCCACGCCCACCGAGGCCGAACGGACGGCGGTGCCCACTGAGACCGCCGAGCGCTTGCCGAAGCTGCCGCGCGGCTGGACTACGACGGCGAACGGGCAGGGAGGGTTCGCGCTCGGAGTGCCGCCCGGATGGTCGGCGAGGAACGCCGCGGCCCGCACCACGCTGACTGCTCCCGACCGCTCGGTGGTGGTCCGAGTCACCGCCGACCGCACCGACGAGGCGCTCGACGCCGAGCTCGGCGCGTTCGTCAGGCAGGTGGCCGAGGCGATCGAGCCCGGCGCTCCGGTCAGGGCGATCTCACCGCCCCCCGCGGCCGCCCCGGGCTACGAGGTGGCCGGGGTGAGCGTGCGGCGCGGACGCGGGGGAAGGCAGGGCGTGCTGGAGGTGTTCGTGGTGCGGCGGACCGGGCTCGCCTCCTACCCGATCCTGGTCGCCGGTGGGCGCGGCGTGATGCGCTCGGAACTCGATCCGATCGCGCGAAGAATCGTCGGCTCGCTGCGCGGGCGCCCGGTCGGGGGGGCCGGCTGATCCGGCGGCCCGCCGCCGGCTGAGCCGGGGCTTGAATGCCTACGATGGGCGGCCGATGAAGCTGATCGTCCAGATCCCCTGCCTGAACGAGGAGCGGACCCTGCCCCGCGTGCTGGCCGAGCTTCCCCGGGAGCTGCCCGGCTTCGACCGAGTCGAGTGGCTGGTGGTTGACGACGGCTCGAGCGACGCCACCGTGCGGGCGGCTCGCGACGGAGGAGTCGATCACGTGGTCCGCCTCACCAACAACAAGGGGCTCGCGGCCGCCTTCCAGGCGGGGCTGGACGCGGCGCTGA
>CAYZPZ010000179.1:0-4124 GCA_964480205.1 uncultured Conexibacteraceae bacterium | reverse complement strand
GTCGATCTTCAGCTTCGAAAACAACATCAACACCCACGAGGGCGGCACCCATCTCTCGGTCTTCCGCTCCGCTCTGACCCGCACCCTGAACGCGGTCGCCCGCAATCGCAACCTGATCAAGGAGAAGGACGAGAACCTCTCCGGCGAGGACGTCCGCGAGGGCCTGACCGCGGTGGTCTCGGTGAAGCTGTCGGACCCGCAGTTCGAGGGCCAGACCAAGACCAAGCTCGGCAACCCGCCGATCGAGGGCCTGGTCAAGGAGGTGGTGAACCGGCGGCTGGCGGACTTCCTCGAGGAGAACCCCGCCGACGCCCGCCGCATCCTGACCAAGGCGGTCGACGCCGCCCGGGCCCGCGACGCTGCGCGCAAGGCGCGCGACCTGACCCGGCGCAAGTCGGCCCTGGAGAACTCGACCCTGCCCGGCAAGCTCGCCGACTGCTCGGTCAAGGATCCCCGCGACGCCGAGCTGTTCATCGTCGAGGGCGACTCCGCCGGCGGCTCCGCCAAGCAGGGTCGCGACCGCAACACCCAAGCGGTGCTGCCCCTGCGCGGCAAGATCATCAACGTCGAGAAGAGCCGGATCGACAAGGTCCTCTCCAACATCGAGATCCAGGCGCTGATCACCGCGATCGGCACCGGCGTGCACGACGAGTTCTCACTCGAGGACCTCCGCTACCACAAGGTCGTCCTGATGACCGACGCCGACGTCGACGGCGCTCACATCCGCACCCTGGTGCTGACCTTCCTCTACCGCCAGATGCCCGACCTGATCGACCAGGGCTATGTCTACATCGCCAAGCCGCCTCTCTACAAGGTCAAGCAGGGGAGCAAGGAGGTCTACGTCGAGCGGGAGTCCGAGCTCGAGGAGCTGCTGCTGCGCGACAAGATCGAACGCTTCCAGGTGATGGACGCCAAGGGCAAGCAGCGCAAGCTGGGCAAGCGCCGGTGGCAGGACTTCAACCGCCATTACAAGGCCTTCGAGGGCTGGGCCTCGACCCTGCGGGCCGAGTTCGGCCACGAGGCGATCGAGTTCATCGCCGAGTCGCACCTGCTCGACTCCCGCGCCAAGACGATGGCCGCCGCGGCGAAGCTGTTCCGCGCGAAGGAGCGAAAGGACCTTCCCTACGAGACGAAGCTGGTCAGCTCCGACAAGCAGGGCCTGCGGGTGAAGGGGATCCACCGCGCCAGCGGACTCGCCCGTGAGCATGAGCTGCCCAAGGCGCTGTTCGACTCCAAGCCCTACAAGGAGCTGGTCGACGGCCGGGCCAAGCTCGTCTCCCAGGTAGGGGAACCGCCCTTCGTGATCGCCCTGGGCGATCGAGAGGAGCCGGCCGAGGGCTTCGGAGCGGTGCGCCGCACGGTGTTGGAGATGGCGCGCCAGGGCCTGCAGCTCTCCCGGTTCAAGGGCCTGGGCGAGATGAACCCCGAGCAGCTGCGCGTGACGACCATGGATCCCGCCAGCCGGACCCTGGCCCGAGTGCGGATGGAGGACGCGGCCACCGCGGATCGGACCTTCTCCGATCTGATGGGCGACAAGGTCGCACCGCGCAAGGAATTCATCGAAAGGCACGCCCGCGACGTCCGCTTCCTGGACGTCTGAGGAGCGCTGAGCGATGGCTGACGGAGGAGATCCCGGACTGGAGGCCCTGACGGGGCGCATCGAGGAGCGCGAGCTCGAGAAGGAGATGCGCTCCTCCTACCTCGACTACGCGATGAGCGTGATCGTCGGGCGCGCCCTCCCGGACGTCCGCGATGGGCTGAAGCCGGTGCACCGGCGGGTGCTCTACGCGATGCACGACCTCGGCCTGCAGCCGAACCGCCCCTACCGCAAGTCCGCCTTCATCGTCGGCGAGGTGATGGGTAAGTACCACCCGCACGGGGACTCGGCGATCTACGAGACGCTGGTGCGGATGGCGCAGGATTTCTCCCTGCGCTACCCGCTGATCGACGGCCAGGGGAACTTCGGCTCGATCGACGACGACCCACCGGCCCAAATGAGATACACGGAAGCGCGGCTCGGCGCGATGGCGACGGAGCTGCTGCGCGACATCGACGCCGACACCGTCGAGTTCGGCCCCAACTACGACGAGTCGACGCGGGAGCCGCTGCTGCTGCCGGCCCGCTTCCCCAACCTGCTGGTCAACGGCGCCGCGGGGATCGCGGTGGGGATGGCCACCAACATCCCGCCGCACAATCTGCGCGAGGTCGCCGGCGCGGTCGCCGCCTACATCGACGATCCCGAGATCGCCCTGAAGGGCCTGATGCGCCACATCAAGGGCCCCGACTTCCCCGGCGGCGGCACGATCATGGGCGCCGACGGAATCCGCGGCGCCTACGCCTCGGGGAGGGGCTCGATCAAGATCCGGGCCAAGGCGCACGTCGAGCCGCTCAAGGGCGGCAAGGACGCGATCGTGGTCACCGAGCTGCCGTACATGGTCAAGAAGGGCGGCGACGGCGGTCTGATCACCAAGATCGCCGACCTCGTCCGCGACAAGAAGATCACCGGGATCTCCGACCTGCGCGACGAGTCCGATCGCACCGGGATGCGGCTGGTGATCGAGTTGAAGCGGGGTGGCGACCCCCCCGTGGTGGTGCTGAACCAGCTCTACAAGCACACCGCGATGCAGCAGAGCTTCGGGATCAACATGGTGGCGCTGGTCGACGGGGTGCCGCGGACCCTGAGCCTGCTGGAGCTGATCCGTGAGTACGTCAGCCATCAGAAGGACGTCATCACCCGCCGCACCCAGCACCAGCTGGCCCGGGCCGAGGCGCGCGCGCACATCCTCGAGGGGCTGCTGATCGCGCTCGGCAACCTCGACGCGGTGATCAAGCTGATCCGTGGCTCTAGTGATCCGGACGCGGCCCGCGAGGGGCTGATCGAGAAGTTCTCGCTTACCCGGGCCCAGGCCCAGGCGATCCTCGACATGCGCCTGCAGCGCCTGACCGCGCTCGAGGCCGACAAGATCAAGGCCGAGCACGCCGAGCTGCTGAAGACGATCAAGGAGCTGCGGGCGATCCTCGCCGACGAGGCGAGGGTGCTGGGCCTGGTCAAGGACGAGCTCAGCGACCTGCTGGAGCGCTACGGCGACGAGCGGCGCACGGAGATCACCGCCGCCGAGGGCGAACTCGACATCGAGGACGTGATCGCCGACCAGCAGATGGTGGTCTCGCTGACCGCCTCCGGCTACGCCAAGCGGCTGCCCCTCGCCACCTACCGCCAGCAGCGCCGCGGCGGGCGCGGGGTGATGGGGATGAACCTGAAGGAGGGCGACTACATCGAGCATCTGCACGTCTGCTCGACCCACGACTACCTGCTCTTCTTCACCAACCAGGGCAAGGTCTACCGGCTCAAGGTTTACGAGCTGCCCGAGGGGGCGCGGACCTCGAAGGGCCGGGCGCTGGTCAACGTGCTGCCGCTGCGCGAGGGTGAGCAGGTGATGGCGGTGAAGCCGACCCGGGACTTCAGCGAGGGCCGCTACCTCGTCTTCGCCACCAAGAAGGGGATGGTGAAGAAGACCGAGTTCAAGGCCTACGACACCAACATCAAGGCCGCCGGGCTCACCGCGATCAAGATCCGCAAGGGCGACGAGCTGGTCCAGGTGCGGCTGACCTCCGGCAAGGACGACCTGATCCTGGTCTCGAAGTCCGGCCACGCCGCCCGCTTCAACGAGAAGCTGGCGCGGCCGATGGGCCGCGGCACCTCCGGGGTGAAGGGGATGAACGTCGTCGAGAAGGGCAACGAGGTGCTCTCGCTCGACGTCGCGCGCGACGACACGGAGCTGATGGTGGTGACCGAGAACGGCTACGGCAAGCGCACACCGATGACCGAGTACCCGGTCAAGGGCCGCGGCACCAAGGGCGTTCTGACGATCAAGCTGACCAACAAGAAGGGCAAGCTGGGCGGCGCGCTGATCGTCCGCGAGCACCAGGAACTGCTGTTCATCTCCCAGAACGGGATGGTGCAGCGCACCGCGGTGAAGGGCATCTCCCGGATGGGGCGCCCGACCCAGGGGGTGAAGCTGATGGACCTGCGCTCCGGCGACCGGGTGAGCGCCGTGGCCCCGGTGGTCGAGTCCGCGAACGGCGGTGCCAAGGCCGAGGACCTGGCCCTCGAGGAGGCCGCG
>CAYZPZ010000178.1:0-4207 GCA_964480205.1 uncultured Conexibacteraceae bacterium | reverse complement strand
CCCACTGAGCGCGAGCAGACCCAGTGGTACTTCCAGCGCTACGTCGCGCATCTGCCCGCCGCCGGGGAGATCGCCATCTTCGATCGCAGTTGGTACAACCGCGCCGGGGTCGAGAAGGTGATGGGCTTCTGCACGCCCGAGGAGCACCGCCGCTTCCTGCAGCAGTGCCCCGTCTTCGAGCGGATGCTGGTCGACGACGGCATCCAGCTGGTCAAGTACTGGTTCTCGGTCTCCGACTCGGAGCAGGAGCGCCGCTTCAAGGCACGCATCCACGATCCGCTCAAGCAGTGGAAGCTGAGCCCGATGGACATCGAGGCGCGCACCCGCTGGGTCGACTACTCGCGGGCCAAGGACGAGATGTTCGTGCACACCGACATCCCCGAGGCCCCGTGGCACGTGGTCGAGTCCGACATCAAGCGCAACGCGCGGATCAACTGCATCTCTCACCTGCTGGCCACGATCCCCTGGCACCACCGCGAGCCCGACAGGATCGAGCTGCCCGAGCGCCAGGACGACACCGGCTACGTGCGGCCGCCGCTCGGCTCCTACACCTTCGTCCCGGACGCAAGCTCGCAGCTGCTGCGCTCCAACTCCAAGCCGAAATCGAAGGGCAAGAAGAAGAAAAGGGGCTAGCGGGTCCCCGGGGCGAGGATGTCGGGGCGCGAGGGGGGCTCCTCCTCAGTCGCGATCACCGCCAGCGGCAGCAGCAGAGTCGCCAGGAAGATCATCAGGATCCCGAGCGCGACCACCAGCTTGCTCTTGTACAGGTGGCCCGCCGTGCCGACCACGAATCCCACCAGCATCAGGATCAGATATGGGGTGATCGTGTCGGGCAGGACGTCTGCGAGCGGGGGCACGGGCACCCGTATCTATCATCAGTGAGGTGCCGCCGCTGAAGCAACCGGGTTCCGTCGACGAGGTCCGCGAGGGGCTGGCCGAGGTGGGCTACCTGGCCGACGAGTCGGCTGCCCTCGTCTCCTTCCTCGCCCAGCGGCTCGGCAAGCCGGTCCTGGTCGAGGGGCCTGCCGGCGTGGGCAAGACCGAGCTGGCCAAGGCACTGGGCCGCCACACGGGCCGCGAGCTGATCCGCCTGCAGTGCTACGAGGGCCTCGACGAGTCCAAGGCGCTGTACGAGTGGAACTACCGCAAGCAGCTGCTTCGCATCCAGGCCGAGTCCGAGGGCTCCTGGGAAGAGGCCCGCGGCGACATCTTCTCAGAGGAGTTCATGCTGACCCGGCCGCTGCTGCAGGCGATCAGGGCGGAGCAACCGGTCGTGCTGCTGATCGACGAGATCGACAAGACCGACCAGGAATTCGAGGCGATGCTGCTCGAGGTGCTCTCGGACTTTCAGATCTCGATCCCCGAGCTGGGTCCGATCGAGGCCAAGACGCGCCCCGTGGTGGTGCTCACCTCGAACAACTCGCGGGAGCTGACCGAGGCGCTGAAGCGGCGCTGCCTGTACCTGTGGCTCGACTACCCCTCCACCGAGCGGGAGCTGGAGATCGTGCGACTGCACGCGCCGGAGCTGGACACCGAGATCGCCAGGCGCATGGTGGAGATCGTGCAGATGGTGCGAGCCCTCGACCTGAAGAAGCCCCCCTCGATCGCGGAGTCGATCGACTGGGCGCGCACCCTGCTGCTGATCGGCGCCGGCGACATCGACCGCGAGACCTTCGAGAGCTCGATCTCGATCATCGTCAAGCACCGTTCCGACATCGACCTGGTCGCCGAGCGGGTCGCGGTCAAGCTGGAGGACGCCGCCGCGCCGCAGACCGGCAGCTGACCATGGCCGATCGGACCGCACCGAAGGGCACCGCGGCCAGCCTGCTCGCCTTTTTCGAGGACCTGCGCTCGGAGGGCGTGGCGGTCGGCACCGCGGAGATCCTCGACGCCTTCGAGGCGCTGGACGAGGTCCCCTGGACCGACCAACGGGACTTCCGGGAGGCGCTCGCCTCGACCGTGGCCAAGTCACAGGAGGACCGCCGCGTGTTCGAGCTGCTCTTCGAGCGCCACTTCTTCCGGGCCGCCGAGCAGGAGGCCCTGGATCAGGAGGTGGTCGAGGAGCGCTACGAGGGCTCCGACCGGCTCGATCTCGACCAGCTCCGCGAGGCGATCCGCCAGGCGATCACGGAGGGCAACGACGGCGAGATGAGGGACCTGGCCAGGCTGGCGATCAGCGCCTTCGGCCGGCGCGGCGAGCGCTCCGGGGTGATCGGGGTCGACGTGCAGCGGATCCGCCGCGGCCTGGGGCTGCAGGCCCGGGGGCAGGGCGCGGACGGCCAAGCGGAGGCGCTCGATCCCGAGCAGGTGCGCCAGTTCGAGCGGCATCTGCGCCGCGAGCTGGAACGGGCGACGATCGAGCGCACCGGAAAGCTGCCCCCCTCCCGCCCCCTGGCTGAGCTCGACCGGGCGCTGCCGAGCAGCCCGGCCCAGGACCTGGCGGGGGTCCACCGCGCGGTCGCCCAGCTGAAGCGGCGGATCGCCACCCTCGGCCACGAGCAGCGGGGGCGGCGCAAGGGGCGAATCGTGGACGTGAGGCGGACGATGCGCGCCTCGCTGGAGACCGGCGGTGTGCCCCTGCGGCTGCGTTACCGGCCGAAGCGTCCCCGCCGCCCGGAGATCTACGTCCTCTGCGACGTCTCCACCAGCGTCAGCTCGGCGAGCGTCTTCTTCCTCAGCGTCCTGCACGCGCTGCACGACTCGTTTCGCAAGCTGCGCAGCTTCGTCTTCATCGAGCGCATCTCCGAGGTCACGGACATCTTCGAGCACGAGCGCGACTTCCGCCGCATCTCCGAGCGGGTCTCCTCCGAGGGCGGAGTCGCCGACGTCTCCGGCTACACCGACTACGGGCGCGTCTGGCTGGAGTTCGGCGAGGAGATCGCCGAGGATCTGGGCCCGCGTTCGACGGTGATCGTGCTCGGCGACGCCCGCACCAACGGCCGCGAGCCCCACGCGCCGACCTTCGGCGCCATCGCCGAACGGTCCGGGCGCACCTTCTGGCTCAACCCCGAGCCGCGGCTCTACTGGAACTACGGTGATTCGGTGATGGCCGCATACGAGCCCTACTGCGACGGCGCCTTCGAGTGCTGGACCACCAAGCACCTGGAGGGCTTCGTCAACGTGATCGCGAGCGGCAAGGCTCCCGCGTAGACTTGTGAGGACAGAACAGGGGGGCTCGCGGGCAAGCGGGCTGAGATAGCGGTCTACCCACCCACCGCTGACCCTTCGAACCTGTGCGGTAATGCGCGCGGAGGGAGCATGTCGACCAAGACCGGGGCTCCCACCAAGGAGCCCCGAACTTCAGCGGAAGCGAGCGAGGCAGGCGCCGACCGGGGCGCCTTCGGCTCGGCCGTTGCGATCCGGGGCCTCAGCCACAGCTTCGGCGAGCTGCGGGCGCTCGATCGGGTCGATCTCGAGATCGCCGCCGGCGAGGTCGTCGGGATCGTCGGACCCTCCGGCTGCGGCAAGTCGACCCTGCTGGAGATCGTCGCCGGGCTCCGCGCCCAGAGCGAGGGAACGGTCGCGATCGGCGTGCCTCGCTCGGCCGAGGATCGGCTGCCGGCCTGCACGCTGATGCCGCAGGGGGACCTGCTGCTGCCGTGGTTGAGCGCGATTGACAACGCCTCGCTAGCACTGACCATGTCCGGGAGCTCCCGAGAGGAGGGCCGCCGCCGGGTGGCTCCGCTGTTCGAGCGACTGGGGCTGGCCGGGTTCGAGCGGGCTCGGCCGCGCGAGCTCTCTGGCGGGATGCGCCAGCGGGTGGCCTTCCTGCGGACCCTGATGGCCGGCAAGCCGGTCCTGCTCCTGGACGAGCCCTTCGCAGCGCTCGATGCGATCACCCGCGCCGAGATGCAGAGCTGGCTCGCCGGGGTCCTGGCCGAGGATGCCCACACGGTGCTGCTCGTCACCCACGACGTCGAGGAGGCGCTCTACCTCTCCGATCGGGTCGCCGTGATGAGCCCACGGCCGGGCAAGATCGCCGCCGAGCTCGAGGTGGCCAACCCCCGCCACCCAGACCGCGCCACGGCCGTCACCTCGGGCGAGTTCGCCCGCCTCAAGCAGGCGGCGCTGCGGGCGCTGGCGGGAGCTCCGCGATGAGGCGCTGGCTGCCGCCGCTCGTCCTTGTCGTCGCCGGGCTCGCGGCCTGGGAGCTCGCGGCGCGCTGGGACCTGCTCGCCGACCTGCTCTCGATCGAGGACTTCCTGGT
>CAYZPZ010000177.1:0-4235 GCA_964480205.1 uncultured Conexibacteraceae bacterium | reverse complement strand
CCCGAGAGCGTCACCGTCGGCGAGAGCACCTATCGGGCCAGCCGCGAGGCGATCTCCTACGAGCGGCTGGAGCCGCTGAACCTGAAGGGCAAGGAGGAGCCGGTGCCGGCCTGGGAGGCGACCGCTGTGCTCACCGAGCCGAAGCGCGGGGGCCTGCGCAGCCAGACTCCCCTGATCGGCCGCGAGGACGAGGCGGAGCTGCTCGAGTCGCTGGTCGAGCGCGTCGAACGCGAGGGACGCCCCTATCTGGTGACGGTGATCGGCCAGGCCGGCGTGGGCAAGTCGCGGCTGATGCGCGAGTTCCTCGACCGGCTCGCGGCCAATCCCTCGCCGCCCACCGTGCGGCGGGGCCAGGCCCCTCCCTACGCCGGGATCTCCTACCTGGCACTGGTGGAGATCCTTCGGGAGGAGTTCGAGCTGCTCGACACCGACTCGCCGGAGACGGCCTGGGAGAAGCTTCGCTCCGGGGTCCAGGCGCTGATGGACGAGGCGGAAGAGCCGGGCGCCGGCGAGCGCAACGCGGCGCTGCTCGCGATCCCGCTGGGAATCGAGCCGCCCGAGGGCACCACGCCTCCCGACGCCGAGGACCCCCAGCGGATGCGCGAGGCGCTGTTCTCGGCGGCCCGCGGGGTGATCGAGGGGATCGCGCAGCGACGCCCTCTGGTGCTGGCGATCGACGACGTCCACTGGGCCGACGAGGGAATGCTGGACCTGATCGAGCACCTGGCCCGCTGGGTTCGCGGCCCGCTGCTGCTGGTCTGCCTGGCACGGGACGAGCTGCTCGAGCGCAGGCCTGGCTGGGGGGGCGGCCGCAAGAACGCCACCTCGATCTCGCTGGAGCCTCTTACCGAGGACGAGACGCGGGAGCTGGTCGCCGCCCTGATGCCGAGCGCGGGCGACGGGGGGGCCGAAGTGGTCCCGCAGGTCGCCGAGCGCGCCGGCGGCAATCCCCTGTTCGCCGAGGAGATGGTCAACCGCCTGCTGGAGGAGGACACGGTCGAGACCACCGGCCTGCCCAGCACGGTGCAGTCCCTGCTGGCGGCGCGACTCGACTCGCTCGAGCGCCGCGAGCGGCGCCTGCTGCTGCACGCCTCGGTGGTCGGCCAGAACTTCTGGGAGGGCTCCCTGCAGAAGGCCGCCGACGAGGAGGGCCTCGATCTCGGCCACACCCTTGCCGTGCTCGAGGAGAAGGACCTGGTCGTGCCGGCAGCGCGCAGCCGGCTGGCCGGCGAGCGCGAGTACGGCTTCAAGCACGTGCTGATCCGCGACGTCGCCTACGGCATGCTGCCGAAGTCGGTTCGCTCGGCCAAGCACGTCGAGGTCGGCGAGTTCATCCGCGAGAAGGCCGGGGAGCGGATCGATGCCTTCGTGGGGTTCGTCGCCGAGCACTACGCGCGGGCCGCGAGCCTGGGCGCCGAGGCGGGGATGGACTCCAAACAGCTCTCCGATCTCCAGGGCGAGGCCCTGGAGCTGCTGGAGGCGGCGGGCGACGCGGCGGCCGCCCTGTACTCGAACGCCGAGGCCTTCGAGCGCTACTCGGCGGCGCTGGAGCTGACCGACGAGCTCGAGCCGGCGGATCGCGCCCGGATCGGCGAGAAGCAGGGGGACGTGGCGCTGCGGATGGGCCGGGTGGACTCGGCGGTCGCGGTCTGGGAGCGCTGCCTGGAGTACCACCGAACCCAGGAGGACCTGGCCAGGGTGGCCGACCTGCACCGCAAGATCGGCGCCGCCCTCTGGCACAAGGGCGAGCGGCGCGCCTCGATTGACAACTACCAGCGGGGGATCGACCTGCTCAAGGATGGGCCGCCGTGCATCGAGCTGGTCCGGCTCTACGAGGAGGCCGCCTCCCTGTACATGCACACCGGCGACAACATGCTGGCGATCTACGCCTCCGAGAAGGCCCTGCGGCTCGCCGAGCGCCTCGACGAGGCCCGCGCGGCCAGCCGCGCGCACGGGATCTTCGGACGGGTCTTCGGGCGGATCGGCGACTCCGAGAAGGCCCGCGAGAACCTGGAGCGCTCGGTGGCGCTGGCGCGCGAATCCGACCGCGCCGAGGCGGTGCGCGCGCTGCTCACCCTCGGCTATCACCTGGAGATCTCCGAGGCCGACTACGCGGGCGCCGCCGAGGCCTACCGCGAGGCGCTGGAGATCGCCCAGGAGGTCGGCGATCTGCCCTCCCAGGTCGAGCTGCACGCCTCCCTGGGGCAGCTCGCGGTCGAGAACGCCGAGTGGGAGGAGGTCGAGCGCGCCACCGAGGCGAGCGCCGGCCTGGCCGAGCGCGAGGGCCTGCACGGCAAGCTCTGCTTCCCCTACGTGATGCGCGGCGTGCTCAGCTGGCGGGAGGGGGAGTGGGACGAGGCGGAGGGCTCCCTCCGCCGGGCGCACGAGCTGGGCGAGCAGGTCGGTCGCTCGGAGGTCGCCTTCACCGCCCTGCACTGGCTCTCGGCGACCCTGCGGGAGCGCGGCGACCTCTCCGCCGCTGAGACCGAGCTGGTCCGTGCGCTGGACATCTGCGAGCGGGCCGGCCTGATCGCCCAGTCGGTGGAGGCGATCGCCGCGCGTGCCGAGGTGCTGGCGCTGGCTGGACGGATCGAGCAGGCGCGAGCCGCCGCCGAGGAGGCCGAGCGCCTGGCGGACCGACTCCACTATCCGGTCGGCCAGGCCTGCAAGGCGGAGGCGGCGGGTGCCTGCGCGGAGGATCCGGCCAAGGCCGCCGAGCTGATGGAGGAGGCGCGCCGCCGCTGGCGCGAGCTCGGGCGCCCGCTCGACGCCGCCCGCTGCACCCTCGTCCAGGGCCGCCTGCTGACCGACACCGACGCCGCAGCGGCCGGGAAGCTGCTCTCCCAGGCGGCCGAGGAGTACGAGTCCCTGGACGTCCCGGCGCTGGCCCGGGGAGCCAGGGAGCGCGTCCGCTGAGCGGATCCGTGCGGGTCCTGACCCGGGGCCGCGGCGTCGAGACACCTGCGTCCGCGAGGCGAGCGGAGCGCTGAGATAATCGGCGCGTGTCCGAGGCGCCGGGGCTTCTGTACGAGCGGCACTTCACGCCCGAGGAGGCGAACTCCCTGCTGCCTAGTCTGAAGCCCCTGCTGCGGCAGCTGCGCGACGCCAAGGACCAGCTCACCGACGGCGAGCTGCACGAGCTCCTCTCCGAGGCGGCGCCGGGCAACGGCGGCGGGGAGCCGGGGCGCCAGGTGGGTGCGGCGTACCTGGAGGTGCGGAAGCTGCTGACCACCCTGGAGGAAGCCGGAATCGTGGTCAAGGAGGTCGACCGCGGACTGATCGACTTTCCCGCGCTGCTCGACGGCCGGGAGGTCTTCCTCTGCTGGGAGCTGGGCGAGGACGAGGTCGGCTTCTGGCACGAGCTCGAGGCCGGCTACCGTGGCCGCCAGCCGCTGGACTGAGCTGCCACGCCGGCTGCTCGCTGAGCTGGTCCGCGAGCTCCGCGGCCTGCGGGGCAACGAGCGCCTGGCCGTCGCCGGCGTCGCGATCATCGTGATCAGCCTCTTCCTTCCCTGGTACGGGTTCCCGGTCGGGGGCGACCCCCTGGCCCAGACCGGATTCGGCGCTTTCAGCTTCGCCGAGGCCGGCCTGCTGGCGCTCTGCGCGGCAGTCGTCTTCCTGGCGCTGCAGGTCGGCGGCGGCTACATCCCGCCGCGGCCGCTCACCGAGGGCGGCCTGTTCGTGGCGGCGGGCGCCTGGGCGGCGGTGATCGTCGGCTATCGCATGCTCGACCGGCCGAAGCTCGACCTCGACCTGGACGTGGTCACGATCGAGAGCACCTACCGGCTGCGCTACGGCATATTCGTCGCCCTGGGTGGGGCCCTGCTGATCGTCGCGGCCGGGCTGCGCGCGCGCCGCCACCGGGTTGCGCCCCGAGCCCGCTGACGCGATCATGCGGGATGCTGAGCGCAACCGGGAGGAGATGACCTTGGAGACCACCAGCGTTGACGGCGCGCCGGCCACGACCGGGCGGACCGAGAAGCTGCCCCGCAAGCTGTACGAGCGGGAGCTGCTGCGCCTTCAGATCGAGCTGGTCCGGATGGCGGACTGGGTGAAGCGCGAGGGCGCCAGAGTGGCTCTGCTGTTCGAGGGCCGCGACGCGGCGGGCAAGGGCGGCGTGATCAAGCGGATCACCCAGCACATCAGCCCGCGGATCGCCCGGGTGGTGGCCCTGCCGGCCCCCACTGAGCGCGAGCAGACCCAGTGGTACTTCCAGCGCTACGTCGCGCATCTGC
>CAYZPZ010000176.1:2044-4265 GCA_964480205.1 uncultured Conexibacteraceae bacterium | reverse complement strand
CGTAGACGGGGTAGCCGAGCTTGGTCGCCTGCAGGGTGGTGGTGGCGAGCCCGGCGTTCCGGGCGTCAGCGAGCGCGTGCGCGAGCAGCCTGGCGGAGATCCCCCGGCCGCGGGCCTCGGGGACCGCGGCGACCCAGATCACCACGGCGTCGTCACCGTGCGGCCAGATCGCCAGCGTGCAGACCTCGGTGCCGTCGAGCGAGGCGAAGTAGATGCGCAGCCCAGGCATCGGAGAGTCGGCCACGGCGGCGAACTCCCCCGGCGGGTAGCCGTAGGCAGCCTCGTTGAGGCGGGCCATCGCCTCATAGTCGAGGCGCTCGCTGAAGCCGAGTTGGGGGTCGGGGTCGGGCGCACGCAGCTCGCCGAGCTCCATCCCCATGTCCCGCGGGCGGGCGTCGAGGAGGTGTCCCGCGGTCTCGAGCAGGCCTACGACCTCGGTGTCGTGCTCGGGGACCCAGACCGTCCACGCTTCCACCCCGGCGGCGGCGTAGGCCTCGGTGAGGCGGTCCAGAGAGCGCTTCAGGACCTCGCCGTCCTCATAGAAGACCGAGTTGAAGACCGAACGCCGCGGGACCGCGGGGACGACGGCCGCCAGGAGACCGTCCTCCTCTATGACCGTTCCGCCCGAGCCCTCGGCGAGCAGCCTCCACGTCGGCGGCTGTCCCGCGCGGCAGAGCGCGCGCCATTCGGTGTCGTTGCTCGGAGGGGCCACTGCTCCCGGCTATCGCTTCCGCGCCAGGGTGACCCCGTCGGCGATGCCGAGCATGGCGACGTCGACCCGCTCGTCGGCGGCCAGGCGGTCGTTGAGCTCGTCGATGATCCGCGTCTGCTCGTCCGGGTGGGGCCGCTCGAGGATCCGGGCGGCCATGAAGGTGTTGTCGAGCATGATCAGCCCGCCGGGGCGCAGCAGCCGCAGGCACTGCTCGAAGTAGGTGGGGTAGGAGGCCTTGTCGGCGTCGACGAAGGCGAAGTCGTAGGAGCCCTCGTCGTCCAGCCCGGCCAGCGTCTCTGCCGCCGGGCCGACCCGGATCTCGACTCGGTCGGCGAGACCCGCTCCACGCAGGTGCTCGCGGGCCCGCTCGGCGTAGCCCTGGTCGAGCTCGCAGCAGATCAGCTGCCCGTCGGTGGGCAGGCCGCGGGCAATCGCCAGCGCGCCGTAACCGAGGAAGGTCCCCACCTCGAGCGCTCGCCGGGCCCCGGTCGCCTCGACCAGGATGGTGATCAGGGCGGCCTGGTCGCCGGCGATCTGCATCAGGGCGAGGTCGCCCATCTCCTCGCCGGCCCGCTCGACCTCGGGGACCGGGCCGTCCCGCCAGGAGCTGTGCTCGACCGCATAGCGGTGCAGCTCGGGGGTGAGCGCTGTGAACTTGTCGACCGTCAAGCGGCTGTCACCGCTCAGCGCGCGGCTCGCGCCGTACCCAGGCGGCGATCAACCCGCAGACGGCGCCGACCAGGGCCCCGCCGAGTCCGGCGAAGACGTTGGCGAAGTCCTCGGCCAGGGGCAGCAGGATCAGCACCGCCGCGGCCACCGCGGCCCCGATCACATCGACCTCCTCGTCGGGGCGGGCCCGCAGCTCACCGGCGCGAAGCACGGCCCAGGCGCAGAGCAGGCCCAGGGCCACGCCGTTGCCGCCGGCCGCCAGCAGCAGCTCGCCCTCGCTGGCCAGAGCGGACTCGATCCCCTCGGCGGCGAGCATGCCGAGCGCGCCGGAGGCGACCATCAGCAGCAGCGTGGTGAGCGTCCCCAGCCGCCGCTCGACGGCCGAGCCGAAGATCGCGATCCCCACCGCGCAGACGAAGAAGTAAGCGACGTCGGGGTAGACGAAGGGGGCGGCGAGATACCGCCACCACTCGCCGTCGACCTCGCCGATGATCGCGCCCAGGTCGGCGATCGGCAGATCGCCGGCGCGGTGCACCAGCACCAGCAGGGCCGGGAGCAGGATCGCGGCGAGCGTCCCGTAGGGCCGCTCGGAGTCCGCCAGGATCTCGCGAGCCGCGCCGAGTCGAGCCCGGCGCTCTGCGCGCTCGCGACGGCGACGGGCCCGCCGCGACTCGCGCGGAGCGAGCTCGTCTCCGTGACGCTCCAGCTTCGGCGCCCGCTTGCGGAGCCGGGTGCCGCAGTAGGGGCATTCGGTTACGTAGGGGCTGACCTCCTCGCCGCAGCTCCGGCAGACGACGCTCAACTCAGGCGAGCTCACGCTGCGAGGATAGTGCGAGGGCG
>CAYZPZ010000176.1:0-1944 GCA_964480205.1 uncultured Conexibacteraceae bacterium | reverse complement strand
CGGCAGACGACGCTCAACTCAGGCGAGCTCACGCTGCGAGGATAGTGCGAGGGCGCGCCGATTAGGCGCGACCCGTTTGATGTTGCTCCGCCCACCGGTTGAGCTCGAAGAGGACCCGGGAGAGCTCCCGCCCCCGGCCGCTGAGCCGGTAGCGGCGATTCGCGTCGCGCTCCACCACCCGGACCTCGCCAAGCTCCGCGAGCCTGGTCGAGAGCACCGAAGGGCTGATCCCGAGCCGCTCGCGCAGCTCCGAGAAGGAGACGACGTCGCGCCGCAGCTCCCAGACGATCAGCAGGCTCCAGCGCCGCCCCAGGAGCTCCAGGGCGGCGGGCATCGCTCGGTCCTTAGCCATTCAGTACGAAAAACGTATCAAAAGCCCAGGATCTTGGGCAGTTTGATTCGAATTTCGTACTTGGATACCAAGTTTTAGTTCGGATCCGGCCGAAGCCGCCGCCTCTCACGGCTCGCTGGCGGCAACCATCTCGCGCATCAGGCCCTCGATGTTGCCGCCGTGGTCGCGGAGCCAGTTGAGCTGGCGTCGCGCCCCGGTTCCCTCCTCGATCAGGTCGCTGAGGCTGACCAGCTCGTCCTCGCAGCCCAGCTCCTGGGCGTGCTCGCGCAGATCGTCGATCACTCCCGCGGCCATCTCCTCGCCGGGCACCTCCATGCCGCGCTCGAAGTCGATCAGCTTGCCCTCGATCCCGACCAGCGCCGCGCGCACCTTGTTGTCGTCGATCAGCTCCCAGGGGTGCTCCATGCTGGGGACGCCG
The DNA here is from genome assembly GCA_964480205.1 of uncultured Conexibacteraceae bacterium. Taxonomy (GTDB): domain Bacteria; phylum Actinomycetota; class Thermoleophilia; order Solirubrobacterales; family 70-9; genus CAYZPZ01. The sequence goes on along the minus strand of CAYZPZ010000176.1, from coordinate 1,174 downwards.
TCCTCGTACTGCGTGGCCAGCCGGTGGACCAGCGACTGGGTCAACGCCGCGAACCCGATCGTGTGCTCGATCCGGGTCTGCTGGTCGAGGACCCGCAGCTCGACCGTGCCCAGATTGGGGTGCGGCCGCACGTCCCACCAGAGGAAGGTGTAGTCGGGGATGGCGCCGCCGCGCATCATCATCTCGACACGGTGGGAGTAGATCTCCCAGCTTCCGTAGTAGGGAGGGATGCCCACCCGCGGGAAGCCGCGGAACACCGGCGTGCGCGCGGACATCATCCCGGTCACCCTGGTCTGCCACAGCGGCGAGTTCGACGACATCCCGAGCAGCAGCGGCAGGTAGCCGCGCATCCCGTCGGCGACGTAGATCGCCTTCTCGGGGTGATCGATCCCGACGTGGATGTGCGTGCCGAAGATCAGCTCCCGCTTGGCGATCCAGCCCAGCTCGGAAACGAGCTCCCGATAGCGCGGGTGGTTGACGATCTTCTGCTCCGCGTATCGCGCCGAGGGGTGGGTCCCGCCGGCGCCGATCGCCATCCCCAGCCCGCCGGCGACGTCGAGCACGGTGCGGCGCAGGCCGGTGAGCTGCTCGGCGGCCTCCCCCACGTCCTTGCAGGGCAGCGTCGCCACCTCGAGCACCGACTGCATCAGCTCCGGCTTGACGTAGCCGGTCAGGTCGGCGGGCAGCGCCTCGAGGATCCGCTCGACCCCCTGGGTTAGGGCCAGGGTCTCGGCATCGCAGATCATCAGCTCCTCCTCGATGCCGAGGGTGAAGGGCGTCCCGTTGAAGTTGTGGTCGAGCACGGGCAGCGAGCGCGGTCGCGTGGCGATGAGGCGTTTACTTACCCCCGGATGATCGATTCCCAACCACCGCGCACCGATTCGGATCGGTCATCTCGACGGCGATCGTATACTCACACCGAGCCCGACCCGAGGAGGTTTTCTGCGGATGGAAGTCAAGTCGATCACCGAGCAGAAGTCGTTGCTTGCGACCCTGTCCCCGGGCAAGCGGACGCGCCTGCGCCGCCTTCTGTTCGAGTTCGGCCCCGGAAACGGCACGCTGATGCTGCTGCCGATCGACCAGGGCATCGAGCACGGCCCCCGCGACTTCTTCCCCAACCCCGCCTCCAAGGATCCGGAGTACCAGTTCCGGCTCGCCGCGGAGGCCGGGTACT
>CAYZPZ010000175.1:0-4270 GCA_964480205.1 uncultured Conexibacteraceae bacterium | reverse complement strand
GCACCGCGCGGTCCCGCACAGAAGGGCGCGATGCGAGTTGTGCACCACAGGGGTGAATAAGTCGCAGACGCATCCCCCGCCCGGACCTCAGCGGCCGAACAGCGCCGGGCCGAGGGTGGTCAGCGAGCGCGGGTCCTCACCGTGGCGCTCTTCGAAGCGATCCCGGGCCTCGTCGTCGAAGAGGGCGAGGAGGAGCTCCTCGCGGCTGGAGCCAAGCTCGCAGGCGGCACGGTCGAGCGCCTGCAGCGAGATGTCCTGCAGGAACCCGCCGATGCCGCCGGTCTCAGGCAGGTCGCGCTCGACGGTGCAGGGATCGGCGATCGGGATCCGCTCGCGTTCGGAGCCGGCGAACAGGACCGCGTAGAGCGCGGCCGCGGCCACGGCCACGGCCGCGGCGCCGGCGCCCGCGCGGCGGGGCCCGGTATGACGGGTTGCGCTTTCGCGCGCCTTCGCATCGACCGGTGCGGGGGTGCCCCAGAGCATCACCAGCGCGGCGGCCAGCGCGAAGGCGGCGGTGATGACGAAGGCGATCCGGAACGACGAACGAACCGCGCCGGTGATCACGTCGTCGAGTTGGGTGGCGAGCCGATCGAGCTCGGCGCGCTCGTCGACGTCGTCGAGGTCGTCGCGGGCCTCGGCCACCGAGCGCTCCAGCTGTCCGCGCGGATCGTCGGTGTTGAGGCCGGCGAACAGCTGAGGGGCGAGATCGAGTTTCACCCCCGGTGGAAGCTTCGCGTCGAGGACCGCCGCGGTCCCCTCCTCGCGGGCGGTGAAGATGGTCTCCTCCAGATCGGCCGAGACGACCGGCGCCAGCACGACCAGGGCGGCGGCGATGCCGGCGTGGCGGATGGAGAGTACGCGGGCGACATCGCGGCGACTGAGTTCGGGCAGCAGCTCGCCGGCGAGTGCAGGCAGTGCCAGGCCCATCCCGGCCCCGGCCAGAACCTGGGGCCCGATCGTCCACCAGGCGGAGTCCCCCGGCAGCAGGGCAAGGCAGCCGATTCCGCCGGCGACCAGCAGGCAGCCCGCCGCGGCCCGGGCCTCCGCGGGACCGCGGATCCGCGAGGCCGCCACGGCCGCGAGGGGCAGCACGCTCACGGCCGCCGCGGCGATCAGGGGCTGGATGCTCCACCCCGCGACCAGCAGCAGCACCACCAGGAAGATGACCGCGGTCAGGGCGGCCGAGAGCAGCGCGAGCGCCACCGCGGGGCGGGGCGCCAGCGGGGCGGCGGCCCGATCCGGTATCGCCACCTCGGCCGCTGCCCCGGCGCGCGCCGCTCGGATCGCGACCATCGCGCCGGGGGCGATCAACGGCACCTGGGCGAGGAAGATCGCTCGCCAGTCGAAGGCCTCGGTCAGCGCTCCGCCCAGGGCAGGTCCGATCGCGGCGCCGAAGATCGAGGCCGTGAACCACAGCCGGCGGCCCGGCCCGGGCCGGCCGCCGTCCAGCAGCGTGAAGGCCCCGACCAGCGCCCCGGCGCCGCCGATCGCCTGGAACCCGCGCAGGACCAGCAGCAGCTCGAACGAGCCGGCCAGCCCGCAGGCCAGCGAGGTCACCGCGAACAGGACGATCCCGCCCGCTGCGAGCCTCGGGCCGCCGACCCGGCGGCTGAGCGCGGCACCGGCAGGCAGGGCCGCCGCCAGCACCACGGTGTAGACGGCGAGCACCATCGCCACGCCCTCGACCGTGGCGTCGAGCTCGACCAGGATCGAGGGCAGCCCGAGGGTGACGATCGAGGCGTCGGCGAGCGCCAGTGCCGCCGCCGCCGCGAGCGCGGCTCGGCCGGCGCCCCCGATCTCGGTTGGGCGCATGGCGCTAGAGCCCGAGCTGCTTGCCGAGGATCTCCTTCATCACCTCGTCGGTGCCTCCGCCGATCGGGCCGAGCCGCGCATCGCGGTAGGCGCGCTCCACTCCGTACTCGCGCATGTAGCCGTAGCCGCCATGGATCTGGATCGCCTCGTCGGCGACTTCGCACATCGCGCGCTGGGTGAACAGCTTGGTCTGGGTGACCTCGCGCAGGGCGTCCTCGCCGGCGGCGAACTTACGCAGCGCCGCGTAGGTGATTGCCCGCGAGGCCTCGATCTTCACCGACATCTCGGCGAACTTGTGGCGGATCGCCTGGAAGCGGCCGATCGGGCGCCCGAAGGCCTCGCGCTCGGAGGCATAGGCCAGGGTCTCTGAGAACACCCGCTGCATTCCCCCGACCGCGCCCAGGGCCATGGTCAGCCGCTCCCACTGGAAGTTGGCCATGATCAGCTTGAAGCCCTCGTTCTCTGACCCGAGCAGGTTCTCGGCGGGCACCTCGACGTCGGTGAAGGCCAGCTCGCCGGTGTCGGAGGAGTGCCAGCCCATCTTCTCCAGCTTGCTCACCACCTCGTAGCCGGGCATCTCCCGCTCCAGCACCAGGAAGGAGATCCCGTGATGGCCGCCCTCCTCGGTGGTCTTCACCGCGCAGACGAGGAAGTCGGCGCGGACCCCGTTGGTGATGAAGGTCTTGGCGCCGTTGACGACGTAGCCGCCGTCGACCTTGCGGGCGGTGGTCCGAATCGAGGCCACGTCGGAGCCGGCGCCGGGCTCGGTGATCCCTAGCGCCCCGATCAGCTCTCCCTTGATCCCGGGCACCAGCCAGCGCTGTTTCTGCTCGTCTGTGCCGAACTTCCAGATCGGCGGCATCGCGATCTCCGAGGTGGCGCCGAGCCCGGCGGCGACCCCGCCGCCCGCACCGGCGCGGGAGAGCTCCTCGATGTAGGCGGCGTTATGGACGTAGTCGCCACCCTGGCCTCCGTACTCGGTCTCGAATTTGAGCCCGAGGAATCCGAGCTCCCCGCAGCGGTTGAAGAGCTCGCGGGGGAACTCCCGCGCCTCCTCCCACTCGGTGACGTGGGGCGCGATCTCCTTGGTGACCCAGCTGCGCACCGACTCGCGCAGATCCTCGTGCTCGTCGGTGAAGGGCGGCAGCGTCGCCCGGCGGCCGCTGTCCTTGATCACCGACATCAGCCGCCCGTATCTCCGGCTGCGCCGGTCGTGTCGGGCATGGCCTCGGCCGCGCGCGCCTTCGCCTCCTCCGACGGCGGCTTCCAGTCGGAGAGCATCGTGTAGCCGCGGCCGGCGTGGTCGAAGCCGAGCAGGTCGCCCTGAGGGTTCTTCCTGCCGCCGTGGTGGTACGCGCGGACCTCGGCGATCTTGCCGTCGTGCATCCGAAACCACTCGGTGCCGCGGTCCAGCCGCTTGGCGCCGGAGCGGGGGTCGCACCAGGTCATCGTCCACTCGATCACCGCCTCGTCGCCGGAGGAGATCCCGTGCTCGATGTACCACTGGCCGTCGATCATCCCCACGCCCATGCTCGCGTTCTGCCCGATCCGCTCGGCGCCCTCGTGCGGGCCGAGCCGGGTGTAGTAGTGGACCGCGTCCTTGGTGAAGTGCTCGGCGACCCTCTCGGCGTCGCCGCTGTTCAGCGCCTCGTAGTAGGAGCGGATGTGATCGAGGTGCGTGATGTGGGGATTCTGACCGACCGTGTCGATCTGGCGCGCCGGCGTTCGTCGTTAGGGTGAAGCGGCGAGAGGCGCCGTCCCAGATGGGAGGATTCGAGGAAGTACCCCGCCCAGGCGGGAAGGCCTAGAGGCCGTAGCTGCGACCGATCACCTCGAGCATGATCTCGTCGGTGCCGGCACCGATCCGGTTGAGGCGCGCGTCGCGGTAGGCGCGCTCGACCTCGTACTCCTTCATGTAGCCGTAGCCGCCGTGGATCTGGATGCACTCGTCCATCACCTCGCAGATCATCCGCGAGGCATAGAGCTTGGCCTGCGAGATCTCCCGCACCGGGTACTCCCCGTTCGCGAAGCGCCAGGCGGTGGCGTAGGTGAACTGCTTGGCGGCCTCGATCTTGGTCGACATCTCGGCGAACTTGTGGCGGATCGCCTGGAAGCGGCCGATCGGCCGGCCGAAAGCCTCGCGCTCCTTGGCGTACTGCAGGGTGCGCTCGAAGACGCGCTCGGCGCCGGAGACGCAGCCGATCGCGCCGACCAGCCGCTCGCCCTGGAGCTCCCAGCTGATGTGGTAGAAGCCCTTGCCCTCCTCGCCGACGATGTTGGCCGCGGGCACCCGCACGTCCTCCAGGGCGAGCTCCGCGGTGTCGGATGAGTGCATGCCCATCTTCTCGATCAGGCGGGATACCGAGAACCCGGGGCTGTCGGTGTCGACGAGCACGAGGCTGATCCCCTCATGGCCGCTCGTTCCGGCCTCACGGACGACCATCAGGCAGAAGTCGGC
>CAYZPZ010000174.1:0-4411 GCA_964480205.1 uncultured Conexibacteraceae bacterium | reverse complement strand
GACGGGAACCGGGCCGTAGGGGAAGTGGCTGGTGATCAGCTCGACATCGGCGCCGGCCGCCGCGAGGGCGCCGCTCAGGGCGTGGTCGTACGGGGGCGTGTAGGCGGCCGGGTCGACGAGCTGGACTCGCATGGGGCAGCATTGTCGCCGTGCAGCTCTCCTACTGCGTGGTCAACACGAACGGCCGTGACGACCTGCTCGCCTGCCTGCGCGCGATCGAGGCCACCGACCCCAAGGAAATCCGCAGCGAGATCCTGGTGCTCGACAACGCCTCGGTCGACGGCTCGGCCGAAGCGGTGCGCGAACTCTGGCCCCAGGTCCGGTTGATCGCGCTCCAGCGCCGCGAGGGCAAGGCGGCCAACGACTCCCGGCTGCTGCGCGAGGCGAGCGGGCGCTACTGCCTGCTGCTCAACGAGGACTCCGAGCTGCGCGCAGGGGCCGCCGAGGCGCTGGTCGAGGCGCTGGAGTCGGACCCCGCGGCGGGTGCGGCCGGGGCGCAGCTCACCGACTCGGATGGCCGTCCCGTCGCCTGCGCCTGGCGGTTCCCGGGCTGGCTGACCGCGATCGCCGGCGCCCTCTTCCTGCACCGGCCCGTGACCGTCCAGAGCTCCGGCGGCGCGACCCGGGTCGTCGACTGGGTGCAGTCGAGCGCGATGCTGGTCCGCCGTGAGGCCGCGGAGGCGGTCGGCTTCCTCGACCCCGATTTCTTCATCTACTCCGATGAGACCGACTTCTGCCGGCGCCTCGCCGACGCCGGCTGGCGCACCCGGTTCGTGCCCTCGGCGCGGGCGGTCCACCACGACCAGATGGCCAGCGACGAGGCCGGGGCCGAGCGGCGCACGGTCGAGTTCCACCGCAACCGCGACCTCTACCTGCGCAAGCACAAGGGCGCGTTCACGGCCGCGGCCCTGCGGCCGCTGCTCGCCCTCCCCTACCTGCTCAGGGCCCTCGCGGCCCTGTTCCTGCCGGGACGCCCGGCGCGGCGGTTCTGGATCCACGCACGCCAGGCGATGCGCCCCGGCAGCGGCGAGGGCATCCGCGAGGCGGCGGCGGCTTTCAACGCGCGGCCCGCCGGGGCCCAGCGCGTCCCGACATAGGGTTCGGACGTGACCGCTCAGGCCACGGTGGAGGGGGTTGCGATCGAGCTGGTCGAGGGCGACATCACCTCCCAGCCCGATCTGGACGCGGTGGTGAACGCAGCCAACGCGGAGTTGCTCCCCGGCGGTGGCGTCGCCGGCGCGATCCATCGCGCTGCGGGCCCGGGCCTGGCCGAGGAGTGCCGGCCGCTGGCCCCGATCAAGCCGGGCCAGTCGGTGATCACCGGCGGACACGGACTGCCCAACCCGTGGGTGATCCACACCCTGGGACCGGTCTACGGGGTCGACGAGCCGGCCGAGGAGCTGCTCGGCACCTGCTACCGCAGCGCGCTGGCCCTGGCCGAGCAGCGCGAGCTGGCCTCGGTGGGCTTTCCGGCGATCTCCACCGGCGCCTTCGGCTACCCGATGGAGCCCGCGACGGAGGTGGCGCTGCGCACGGTGCTCACCGCGACCGCCGAGCTGGAGCGCGTCGGCACGGTGCGCTTCGTGTGCTTCGGCACCGAGGCACTGCGGGTGCACGAGGAGCTGCTGGAGCGCCTGGCGGGCTAGATGAATGATTCCACGACCACGCCCGCCTTGTCAGACGGCGCCGTGGAATCAGTCATCTAGGAGCGCGCGTCCTCGTCGCGCTGGGAGGCCTCGAGCGCCTCGCGGGTGAGGCGTGGTCCCGGGCGCGGCGGCTCGGGTTCGGCCGGGGCCTCCCCCGGCGCGGCCTCGCGCATCCCGCGCAGCGCCGCGGCCACGGCCGAGGGGGTGAGGTTGTTGGCCGCCGCGCGCCGCTCTGAGTCGCTGAGGAAGCCGGTGCCGATCAGCACGGCGGGGTAGCAGAGCCAGAGCCCGGTGCGCGAGGCGAAACCCAACGCACCCTCGGTGGGCAGCAGCAGTTCGCCGGCGGCCACCAGCCCGGCCGCAAGGGCCGCCACCTGACCGAGGCGAAGCCACTCGTAGGGCACCCGGAAGAGACGCTGGGTGAATACGTACATCAGGGTCAGGGTCACGGCGTAGGAGCCGACCAGCGCCATCCCGGCGCCGACGATGCCGTAGGGAGGGATCAGCGCCAGATTGAGCCCGACGTTGGCGGCGGTGCCGGCGGCCGTGGCCGGGAAGTTGAACTCGGTGCGTCCGGTGCGGCCCAGCACGACGACCAGGACCAGGTAGAGGGCATAGAGCGTCACCCCCGTGGAGACGAGCCCGATCGCCTCGTAGGAGGCGAAGAACTCAGGCGCGGCCAGGGCGCGGACGATCCACCGCGCCAGCAGCCACATGCCGGCGACGACGAAGGCGGTGACCGCCACGAACCAGGTGACGATCACCGCGTAGGCACGGCGCGCCTCGTCGTCGTCGCGGATCGAATAGGCGAGCGGCGGCCAGGCGAGCTGGAAGCCCTTGACCAGCACGTTGACCGCCTGCGCGAACTTGACTGAGAGCGCGTAGAGCCCGGCGTCGGCGAGTCCGGCGAGCCGGACCAGCATCACGCGGTCGATGAAGTTGAGCGAGTACAGCGAGAGCTCTGCCGGCATAGTGGGCAGCCCGAAGCGGACCATGCGGCGCAGCAGCGCGAGGTCAGCGAGCAGACCCAGGCGGCGGCTGTGGATCAACAGCAGCCCGGCCAGGAAGACGGCCCCGCTGCCGTACTGCCCCAGCAGCAGGCCGCGGGCCCCCTCCCCCTCGAAGACCACCAGCCAGACGGTGAGCGGGATCGTCACCAGGACGTTGGAGACGGTGAAGACGAGGAAGGCCTTGGCCCGCTCGTCCAGGCGAAACAGGGTGAGCAGGAACTCGTACATGGTGAACACCCAGAGCCCGAAGATCGCGATCCGCATCAGCCCGGGTTCGGAGCGATCGAGCAGCAGCTGCGAGATCGGCTCGGCCAGGGGCATCGCGATCGCCAGCCCCGCGGTGGCGGTCCAGAACAGCGAGGCGAAGCCGGTCCTGACGACCTGGACGGGGTCCTCACCGCGCGCGTAGTAGAAGCGCAGCAGAGCCTCGATCACCCCGAGCCTGATCACGATGCTCGCGGCGATCACCGCGACGATCAGTACCTCGGCCGCGCCGTAGTCGGTGGGAGTGAGGTAGCGCGTGTAGAGCGGCAACAGCGCGACCGCGATCAGCTTCGAGATCACGCTCGAAGCGGTGTAGGCGGCGCCCGTCGTCGCCAGGCGGCGCAGATACCCGGTCATCAGCGTCGGCCGGGTCGCGAGCGAGCCGTGGCGGCGAGCGAGCCGCCCACCGCCAGCACCGCCCAGGTGAGCGGGTCGGTGAGATATCCGGCGTAGCCGATGGTGTGGACGAGCAGGGCGGCGAAGGCGGCGAGCAGCGCGATCCGCGCGAGCGAGACCGCGGCGGCGCCCCCCTCGGCGGGATCCCTTACCGTCGTTTCACCGGCGCCCAGCCCGGGGGCGATCGCCCGGATCCCTCCGAGCAGCGTCCACAGAGCCGCCGCGGTCAGCGCCAGGTAGGCGAGGACGCCGACGGCGCCCTGCTCTGCCGCCACGGTGACCGGCTCGTTGTGTGAGATCGCGGGCCGCTTCGGGTTGATCTGCTCCTGCTCGGCGAAGGCGGCCGCGAACGAGGCGGAGCCGTGGCCGAGCGCCGGTCGATCGGCCGCCAGCTCCAGACCGCCCTCGATCAGGGTGGTGCGCCCGCTGGAGATCTCCGCAGCCGAATCCTCGGACTCCGAGGTGCCCCCGATCACCAGGACGCCGGCGATCAGGGCCGCGGCCGCGACCGGGGCGCCCAGGGCGGTCCAGCGAGCGCTCCAGCGCAGCGCGCTGATCACGGCCGCGCCGAGCAGCAGGGCGACGAAGCTGGTCTGCGAGTAGGCGAGGAAGAGGCCGACCAAGAGCAGTGCCAGGAGACCCGCCAGCGCTCCGATCCGCCGCGGATCGCGGCTCCAGGCCAGCACGGCGCAGACCAGCACCATCGCCAGGGCCAGGTAGCGCCCATAGATGTTCGGGTCCCAGAACAGCGAGTTGACCCGAAAGTAGAAGTGAAACTCGTTGGAGCGCTCGAGCGCTGGGTTCCAGAAGATCTCCGTGGCGATGCCCTGGCCGATCCCGACCACGGCGAAGACGGCGGCCTCCCCCGCGACCACGGCAAGCGATAGCGCCAGCAGGCGCGGCGTCCAGCGCTGGTCACTGAGCAGGACGAACATCGCCGCGAACGGGACCAGGAAGAAGGCGACGTTACGGGTGGCGAACGCGATGTCCGCCGAGTACGCGCTCTGCAGCGCATACAGCACGGTGACCGCGGCAAGGGCGATGAGCAGCGCCCCGGGAGGGCCGTCCCTGCGGCGGGCGGACTCGCGGAATGCC
>CAYZPZ010000173.1:0-4421 GCA_964480205.1 uncultured Conexibacteraceae bacterium | reverse complement strand
GGGTTGGCGTGGGAGATCGCCTCCCAGGGGGTGCCGAGGCGGTCGACGGAGTAGAAGACGCCGCCGAGGAAGGTGAGGGGGAGGATGACGATGTTGTTGATGAAACTGGTGTGGTCGAAGCTCTCGGCGTAGATGCCGACGATCGTGCCGAGGGCGCCGAAGCCGGCGACCAGGAGGAGGACGGCGCAGATGAGCAGGAAGGGCTGCTCGATGGGGGCGCCGGTGATCGGGGCGGCGAGGGCGGCCAGCGCGCCGCCGATGATCAGGGCGCGGAAGGCGCCGCCGACCAGATAGCCGAAGTTCATCTGCCAAGCGTGCATGGGGGAGGCGAGCACGTCATCGATGAAGCGGTCCGAGCGGCCTTGGTAGATGGTCGAGGCGTTGTTGGAGTAGCTCTGCTGGGCCATCGCCATCGCGATCAGGCCGGGAAGGATGAAGACCTCGTAGTCGAAGCCGCCGACCGAGCTGATCCGGCTCCCGAGGGAGAGGCCGAAGACGACGATGAAGAGCAGGCTGGAGATGATCGGCGCCAGGGTCGTCTGCGTCCACAGCTTCAGCACCCGGTGGCACTCGCGGCGGCAGAGCCAGTAGAGCCCGCGCCAGGGCTCGGCGCGGACCGTGGCGCCGGTGGCGGGGGAGGCGATGGTTGGGGCGCTCACGCGGTGGCCTCCTCGGTCTCCTCGGGTGGGCTTTCCTCGGCGGCCATGCCCTCGCGCAGGCGCGCGCCGGCGACGGTCTTCAGGTAGACCTGCTCCAGGGAGTCGGCCTCGTAGCGCTCCTTCAGGCCCTGGGCGGTGTCGCGGGCGCGGATCCGCCCGGCGCCGATCAGGGCGATCTCCTCGCAGAGCGCCTCGGCCTCCTCCAGGTAGTGGGTGGTGAGCAGGATCGTCGTCCCCTGGGCGTGCAGGCGGCGGATGTAGCGCCAGAGCTCGTGGCGCAGCTCGATGTCGACGCCGGCGGTGGGCTCGTCGAGGATCACCAGGCGCGGCTCGTGCAGCAGCGCGCGGGCGAGCAGCAGACGGCGGCGCATCCCGCCGGAGAGCTTGGGCGCGCGCACGTCGCCCTTGGCGCGCAGGTCGAAGACGTCGATCATCTGCTCGGTGCGCTCCTCGGCCGCCTCTCGCTCCATGCCGTAGTAGCCGCCGTGGTAGAGCAGCGTCTCGCGCACGGTGAGGAACCGGTCCAGATTGGGCTCCTGCTCGGAGATGCCGATCTGGCGCCGGGCGTCGAGGCGGTGGGCGGGGAGTCCGAAGACGCGCAGCTCGCCCTCGGTGATCCGGATCAGGTTGCAGACGGCGCTGATCAGGGTGGTCTTGCCGGCACCGTTGGGGCCGAGCAGCCCGAAGAAGCTGCCCTGGGGCACCTCGAGGTCAAGGTCGTCGAGGGCGAGGGTGCCGTCGTCGTAGCGCTTGCTCAGCCCGCGCACCTCAAGTGCGAGGATGGAGCCTTCGCCGCGGCCGTCTGTGCTCGCTTCGGGCATCCGCCAATGATTGCGGGTGGCGCCGCTCGGCCGCGCGCCGCGGAGGGCGCGAAGTACGCTGCGGCCCGTGCGAGTAGCGCTGGCGACCTGCGAGCGACCGCCCGTCCCCGACGCGGACGCCGAGCGGCTGGTCCCCGCGCTCGCCGAGCGCGGGGTGGAGGCGGAGCTGGCGGTCTGGAGCGATCCCGGGGTCGACTGGCCGGCCTACGACCTGGTGACGATCAGCTCGACCTGGGACTACCACGAGCGCTTGGAGGATTTCCTCGGCTGGCTGCGGCGGGCGGGCGAGGCGACTCGGATGGAGAACCCGCCGGCGCTGGTCGAGTGGAACATCGACAAGCGCTACCTGCGCGAGCTCGCCGAGGCCGGGGTGCCGGTAGTGCCCACGGTCTGGGTCGAAGCCGAGAGCGCCGGCGGCGCGGTGCGCGAGGCGATCGCCCGCGGCTGGGAGGAGCTGGTGGTGAAGCCGACGGTCGACCTCGGCGCCGCCCGGCTGGCCCGCACCGACCCGCTGGGGGCGCGCAGGGCGATCGCGGCGATCGCCGAGGATCGTCGCGCCGACGGCCAGATCATGGTCCAGCCCTTCCTGGAGTCGCTGACCGAGGAGGGAGAGCTCAGCCTGGTCTACTTCGGCGGCGAGCCCTCGCACTCGGTTCGCAAGCGCCCGGCCGAGGGCGATTTCCGGGTCCAGGAGCAGTACGGCGGGCGCTACGAGCCGACCGAGCCCGAGCCGGAGGCGCGCGAGATCGCCGCTGCGGCGATGGAGCGGGTGCGCGCCCGCCTCGACGGCGAGGCGCCGCCCTACGCCCGGGTCGACCTGGTGCGCGACCCCGACGGCTGCCTCTGCGTCACCGAGCTGGAACTGATCGAGCCCAGCCTCTACCTGCATGTGGTCGGCGAGGCCGAGACCACCCGCTTCGCCGACCTGCTCTCCGAGGCGATCGAGCGGGCGTGATCCATCGCAGCCCCTGGCCCGAGGTCGAGGTCCCCGAGCGCGACCTGGGCGGCTACGTGCTCGGCGACGCGGCCGCGACGAGCCAGAAGCCCGCGATCGTCGACGCGGCCACCGGCGAGACCACCACCTACGCCGAGCTCGACGCCGCGGCCGGCCGGGTCGCGGCCGGCCTGCGGCGGCACGGGGTCGAGCCGGGGGACATGGTCGGGCTGATCGGCCACAACGGCGCCTCCTGGGCGATCGCCTACTACGGCATCCTGCGGGCCGGTGCGGTGGTCACCCCGCTCAACCCGGTGCTCACCGACGACGAGGTGCAGCGCCAGGTGGCCGACTCGCACGCCGGGCTGCTGCTCAGCCCCGAGCGGGCGCTCGAGCTCTCAGCCGGGGCGCCGCTCGACCCGACGGAGACCCCACCCGAGGAGCTCGCGATCCTGCCCTACTCCAGCGGCACCACCGGGACGATGAAGGGCGTGATGCTCTCCCACCGCAACCTGGTCGCCAACCTCAAGCAGATCGAGGTGCCGATGCCGATCGGCTCCGACGACGTCCTGATCGGGCTGCTGCCGTTCTTCCACATCTACGGCCAGACCGTGGTCCTCAACCTGGGGCTCGCCAACGGGGCGACGACCGTGACCATGCCGCGCTTCGACCTCGACCGGCTGCTCGAGGCGATCGAGCGCCACCGCGCCACCTGGCTGCACATCGCCCCACCGGTGGTCCTCGCCCTGGCCACCGCGCCGGAGGTCGAGCGTCGCGACCTCTCCTCGCTGAAGATGGTGATCTCCGGCGCCGCGCCGCTTGACGAGGACCTGGCGCGCCGGGCCGAGGAGCGGATCGGGGCGCCGATCCGCCAGGGCTACGGGATGACCGAGCTGAGCCCGGTCAGCCACAAGAGCCCGCTCGCCCGGGCCGCGGAGATCCCGCCGGGCAGCGTCGGCCCGCTCGTCCCCAACACCGAGGCGCGGCTGGTCGATCCCGAGAGCGGGCAGGACCTTGCCGCCGGCGAGCAGGGCGAGCTGTGGATCCGCGGGCCCCAGATGATGAGCGGCTATCTCCACGATCCCGAAGCCACCGCCGAGGCGATCACCCCCGACGGCTGGCTTCGCACCGGGGACATCGCCCGCATCGACGAGGCGGGCAACGCCTTCATCGTGGATCGGCTCAAGGAACTGATCAAGTACAAGGGCTACCAGGTGCCCCCGGCCGAGCTGGAGGCGGTGCTGGTCTCCCATCCGAAGGTGCGCGACGCCGGGGTGGTCGGGGTGCCGAGCGAGGAGGGAGGAGAGGCGCCGAAGGCGTTCGTGGTCGCCTCTGAGGCGGTCGACCCCGAGGATCTGATCGCCTACGTGGCCCAGCGCGTCGCCCCCTTCAAGCGGGTCCGCGAGGTCGAGCTGACCGACGAGATCCCGAAGTCGGCGTCCGGCAAGATCCTGCGCCGGGTACTGCGCGAACGCCAGCTCTCCTAGCTCGTGCTAGCCGGCGAGCTCGACCACGTGCCCGACCTTCGGGTCGACCTCCCCCTCGAGGAGTGACAGATAGACGCGCTTGATCTCCTCCTCTCCGGAGATCCGCTCGACCTGCAGCCAGCCGCTCGCCCAGTCGGCGAACGGGGCCCAGGCCGCGGCCACTTTCTCCTCGAGCCCCGCGGTGCCCCAGTCCTCACCGCGCTTGCGGATCCGGTCCGGCGCGAAGAAGAAGCGCGGCTTCGGTCCCGGCAGATCGCCCCCGCCCGCGGCCAGGCGGTCCCAGTGGGTGACGCCGACGGCCATGCTGTGGGCGAGGCGGTCGCCGTAGTGGCCGTGGACCTGGGCCCGGATCTCGGCGTCACCGGAGACGTCGACGTAGACGGCGCGCTCGCCGGGCAGCGAGTCGATCTCGTCGTAGGTGGCGGTGACGTCGTAGACGCCGAGGCCCTGAACGAACTCTCGGTTGCCTGGCGAGGTCAGTCCGATCACCTCGATCCCCTCTCGCTGCGCCAGCAGGTAG
>CAYZPZ010000172.1:0-4443 GCA_964480205.1 uncultured Conexibacteraceae bacterium | reverse complement strand
GCTTGACCTGGCCCTGGATCTCGGCCTCGCCGACGATCATCGAGTCGAGCCCGGCCGTGACCCGGTAGAGGTGACCGCCGGCCTCTGGGCCCCGCAGCGAGTAGAGGGGTCCGAGCAGCTCGGTGGGCCGGATCGAGGCCTCCCGCGCCAGCACGCCGAGGGCGGCGCTCTCGGCCTCGACGGTGTCGGTGGCGACCAGGTAGAGCTCGGTGCGGTTGCAGGTGGAGACCGCGGCCGCCTCGCTGATCGACTCCTCGCTCACCAGGCCGTTGAGTACGCCCGCGGCGCGGCCCTCGGTCAGCGCCAGCCGCTCGCGCAGCGACAACGGCGCGGTCCGATGCGAGACCCCCAGCGCCAGCAGCCCGCTCACCGGCGCGCCTCCTCGCGCACAGCCTCGACCTCGCGGCTCTGGCGGCGGGAGGCCTGGCCGGCCGTGGTGGACCGGCCCGCCTGCTCCTCCAACTCGGCCAGCTCGCGGATCTCGCGCTGGATTCGCTGCAGCTTGGCCGCCATGATCGCGACGTAGATCAAAAGCAGCGCGACGAAGACCAGATAGGCGCCGGCCACGTAGGTCTCGACCTCCGATAGGGCGAGCAGCGGGGCGGTCATGGGCGGTCCCCCGCGAGCGCCGTCCGCAGCCGGGAGAGGTCGCCGGAGGCGCGCTTGGACCCGAGCTCGAAGCCGACCAGAGTCACCCAGAGCAGTGCCATCCCCGCCAGGCAGACGCAGAAGGCGAGCAGCATCTCGCCGGGCAGGCCGCCAGCCGACGAGAAGGTGCGGGGATGGATGAACGGCTCGGCCAGCCGCACCGCGAGGAAGTTGAGCGGGACGAAGGCGCCGGCGGTGATCGCGAACACCGAGGCGTAGCGCGCCTGGCGATCGCGATCCTCGATCGCGTACCGCAGCGGGTAGTAGGTCGAATAGAGCAGAAAGACGATCAGGAAGCTGACCAGGGTGGGCTCGCGCCATTCCCACCAGACGCCCCACTGGCCCTTCGCCCACAGCGCCCCGGTGAGCAGCGCGCCCACGGCGAAGATCACCGAGAGGTGGATGGAGACGTAGGAGCGGGCGTCGTGGGCGGGATCGCGCGTGCGCAGGTGCCGGATCGCGTGCACGGCCGCGAGCATGAAGCCGAGCAGGGCGACGATCGCCAGCGGCACGTGCAGGTAGAAGATCTTCTGGATGAATCCCTCGGCCTCGATGGGCGCGTGGAAGAAAGCCAGCGCGTAGCCGCCGAGCAGGGCGATCACGGCGGCGACGGCGAGTGCGCGGAGGCTGGGTGTCCTCATCTCTGCTTGCGCGCGCCGGGCGGTTCAGTCATCGAGCAGGAAGTCGAAGACGCCGTAGCCGACCAGCGCGAACACCCCATCGTAAAGGCCGAGCACCGCCAGCCAGGTCCCGTAGCGGTCGTACTCGGGTCCGCCGGCGGCGAGCAGCGGCTCGGCCGCGCCGGAGGCGGCGATCACCACCGGCACCAGCAGGGGGAGCAGGATCAGGGGGGCGAGCAGGTCGCGGGCGGTGGACATCGTCGCGATCGTCGAGATCAGGGTCCCGGCCAGGGCGAGGCCGAGGTTGGCCAGCAGCAGCACGGGCACCAGGGGCGGCAGGGAGGCGGCGGACTCCAGGAAGAAGAGGGCGAAGATCGGCACCACCACCAGCTCCAGCACGACCAGGTAACAGAACAGCGCCGCGGCCTTGGCCGCGAACAGCAGGGTGCGGTCGATCGGCGCCAGCCGGATCAGCTCGAAGCCGCCCTCCTCGCGCTCGGCGACGAACAGCCGGTTGATCGCGAGGATGGCGGCGAACAGCAGGGTCACGACCAAGACCCCGGCGGCCAGCCCGCCCTCCAGCCCGGTGCGGTCGAGTCCGAAGCGGAAGGCGACGAAGATGGTGACCGCGAACAGCGCCATCGCCGGCAGCGAGCGCAGCGTCCGCAGCTCCACCCGCAGGTCCTTGCCCAGCAGCGCCGAGAACGCGTCCATCTACAGCTCCAGGGCGAGGTCGGCGCCGTCGAGCGCGCGCTCGCGGTCGTGACTAACCACGACTCGAGTGCGGCCGGCGGCGGGTCCGATCAGCCCGTCGGCGAGCTCGCGCGCGCCCAGGTCCAGGTGGGAGTCGGGCTCGTCGAGAAGCAGCAGCTCGGGCTCGTGCAGGACGGCCTGGCAGAGGGAGACGCGCTGTGCCATCCCCGCCGAGAGCTCGGCGACCCGGTCGGAGCCGCGCTCGCGCATCTCCACCGCGGCGAGCAGCGACTCGATCCTCGCCTCCACGGCCTCCGAGGGCAGGCGGTGGAGCCGCGCCGCGAGCCGCAGGTTCTCGCGCGGGCTCAGGTCGCGGTAGAGCATCGGCCGGTGCCCGACGTAGCCGACCCGCCCACGCAGCCGCCAGGCCTCACCCGGCAGGACGCAGCCCAGCACCTCGACCTCGCCCCCGGTCGGTCGCAGCAGGCCGGCCAGGATCCGCAGCAGCGTGGTCTTGCCGGAGCCGTTGGGCCCCAGCACCGCCAGCGTCCGACCCGGCTCGACCCGCAACTCGATCCCGTCCAGGGCGCTGCGCCCGCCGAAGGTGCGGCGCAGGCCCGTGGCGCCGATGGCGAGTGGACCCCCGTTCTGGGTGCCCCCGCCGCGGGCTCGCTCGCGAGCGACCGTCTCGGTCATGAGGCGAATCTAGCGGCACGGAGGCGCACGGCTTAAGGGAGGCTTTGCACTCACCGCTACCGTCGCCCGCATGCCTCGACGGATGGCCATCCGCTACCTGCTGCCCCTCTGCGCGGTGCTGGCGGCGCTCGCCGCGGCTCCAGCCTTGGACGGGGAGCGGGCGTCGGGAGACCCCGATCACGACCCGGCACGCGCTCCGTCGGCCGTGGAGCCCGCTCCGGAACCCGCTTATGAAGCGGTCCGGTGGCGCCGATCACGTGTGCTCGGCTCGCCCTCCTCCGGCGCTCTGAGTGGCGGCGTGCAGCTCCCTGCCGAGGGGCACGAGTTCTTCACCTGGGACCCGATCCTGAAGCGCGCGCCCAATCGCCCCTGGCGCCGCTGGGGCGCCGACGGCACGGTCCGCACCCTGCTGCGGGTGCTGCGCGAGTTCCGGCGGGACCATCCGGGGGTGCCACGGATCGGGGTCGGCGATCTCAGCCGTCCGCGTGGCGGCGACTTCGGCCCTCGCTTCGGGCTGCCCGGACACGCCTCCCACCAGAACGGCCTGGACATCGACCTCTACTACCCGCGCCTCGACGCGGCCGAGAAGGCTCCCACCAAGGTGGCCCAGGTCGACCGGCGGCTCTCCCAGGACCTGGTCCGCCGCTTCGTCGCGGCCGGAGCGGTCTACGTCTTCGTCGGCCCCAACACGGCTCTTCGCGGGCCCTCCTCGGTGGTTCAGGCCCTGCCCCACCACGACAATCACCTGCACGTGCGGCTACCCGCTCTTAGCCGCTAGCCGTTGGGATTGCCGTCTTGGTCCTTGCCGGGCCCGATCCTCTTCTTGTTGAACGGGCCGACCTTCTTCGTGAACTTGTTGAGGCTGCCGCCGATCACCTTCTTCTTCATGCAGTAGCCGTAGGCGGTGAGCGTGCCGACGACGCCGGTGCCGTTCCAGGCCGAGGCGGTGAAGCTCTGGTTCCCGTTGAAGATCCCGTCGGCGAACAGCATGCTGGTCTGGGCCGGGCCGCCGGTCTTCGGATTCAGGTCGAAGCCGTTCCAGACCATCTTCCGGCTCCTCGGGCACGGGGGGGTGGTGACGAAGCCGACCGTGCGCGGAGCGATCGCGGTGGTGGCCGAGACCTCCTTGATCAGCGGCTTCCGCTTCGGGCTCGCCATGCAGTAGCCGATCGAGACGAAGTCGTTGCGGATCTTGCCGAAGGCGGTGCCCGTCGCCCGCCACTTCTTCTTCGAGATCGCCCGCGACTCGGACGGATAGACGCCGCCGTCGTTCTCGAAGGCAGCGCGCTGGAAGCCGCCGCCGATCAGCACCGACTTCTTCGGGCACGTGGCGACCAGGGTGACGGTTCGGCCCGAGGGGATGTTCAAGGCGATGTCGTGCGGGCTCGCTTGCTTGCCGGGCTTCTTGCCGCACTTCACCTGGAGGATCACCGTGTAGAGGCGCGCGCCCTGGCCGGGCGAGGGGTCGAACAGCACCGGCGTCGAGTGGAAGCCCCTCTGGACTCCGAGCCGCTCGTAGGAATGGGGATAGACGCCCTCTCCATCGGGGGCCGGAGCTGGGTTCGCGAACTGGGCGCCGCCGTAGGGCGTGAGCTTCCCGGGGCAGAGCACGACGGCGCGGGGGGACTCGTTCGGCTGCGAGAAGAGGCGCGCGTTGCTGACCAGCTTCAGCTTCGGCTTCCACTTCTTCTTGGCCGACTTGGTGGCGGCCGGAGCACCCTCAGCGATAGCGACCTGGCCGCCGAGCAGCTGGGCGGCGAGGATGGCAACCAGCGTCGGCAGCGCG
>CAYZPZ010000171.1:0-4448 GCA_964480205.1 uncultured Conexibacteraceae bacterium | reverse complement strand
CGGACCTCGACCTCCGGATCGACGATCCCGGTCGGCCGGACGATCTGCTCGACGATGCGCGCGGACTCGGCCCGCTCCCAGGGGCCGGGCGTGGCAGAGACCATCACCATCTGGCCGATCCGGTCGAGGTACTCGTCGAACTTGAGCGGCCGATTGTCGATCGCCGAAGGCAGCCTGAAGCCGAACTCGACCAGGGTCTTCTTGCGCGAGTAGTCCCCCTCGTACATACCGCCCAGCTGTGGGATCGTCTGGTGCGACTCGTCGACGAAGCAGACGAAGTCGTCGGGGAAGTAGTCGATCAGCGTGTAGGGCGGGCTGCCCGGTGGGCGCCCGTCGAGGATGCGCGAGTAGTTCTCGATCCCCGAGCAGAATCCCAGCTCGCGCAGCATCTCCATGTCGTAGCGGGTTCGCTGCTGCAGGCGGTGCGCCTCGAGCTGCTTGCCCTCGGCCTCGAACTCGGCGATGCGGTTGCGCAGCTCGCGCTCGATTTCCTCCACCGCACGGCCCAGGGTGGCCTCCTCGGTGACGTAGTGGCTGGCCGGCCACACCGAGACGTGGTCGATCACGTCGAGGATCTCACCGGTGAGCGGGTCGAAGTGCTGGATCGCCTCGATCTCGTCGCCGAAGAGCTGGATCCGGTAGGCGGACTCGGCGTAGGCGGGCATGATCTCGAGAACCTCGCCGCGGGCGCTGAAGGTGCCGCGGGCGAGATTCGAGTCGTTGCGGCGGTACTGCATGCCGACCAGCTTGCGGAAGAGCTCGGTGCGGTCGATCCACTCCCCCACCTTGAACAGCTGCATCTGATCGCGGTAGAGCTTGGGCGAGCCGATCCCGTAGATGCAGGAGACCGAGGCGACGATGATCACGTCGCGGCGGGCGAACAGCGCCGCGGTGGCGGCGTGCCGGAGGCGGTCGATCTCGTCGTTGATCGTGGCGTCCTTCTCGATGTAGAGGTCCTGGGCGGGGACGTAGGCCTCGGGCTGGTAGTAGTCGTAGTAGCTGACGAAGTACTCGACCGCGTTGTCGGGGAAGAACTCGCGGAACTCGTTGCAGAGCTGCGCCGCCAGCGTCTTGTTGTGAGCGATCACCAGCGCCGGGCGCTGCAGGCGCTCGATCGTGCCGGCCATGGTGAAGGTCTTCCCGGTGCCGGTCGCGCCCAGCAGCGTGAGGAAGCGCTCGGAGGCGTCGAGCCCCTCGGCCAGCTCCTCGATCGCCTTCGGCTGGTCGGCGGTCGCGGTGTAGGCGGGATTCAGCTTGAACTTCGGCATGCCGGGTGACGATAGCGACCGGCCTCCCCGGCCCCACCCGTTTCGCTCTTAGAGCTGGCTCGCGATGAAGTCCAGCGAGTCCGAAACCCGCGAGTAGACCGTGGGGGCCGCACCGAGGCCGCAGAAGACGCCGCCGAAGGAGACCGTGCCCACCACGGTCGGGCCCCGCGCGGAGGTCGCGACCAGCGGGCCGCCGCTGTCACCCACGCAGGCGGTGCTGTGGATGAAGGGCCGCTTGCCGAACCGCTTCACCTTGCGACCCAGCGCGCAGATCATCGAGGTGCCGCGGAAGAGCCGCTTGTAGGCTCGCTTGCAGCGTCGGTTGGTGCGGATCGTCTCGGTGGTCTGCTTCAGAACCTTGGACAGCTTGAATCCGAACGGGTTCTTCGCGCCCCAGCCCGCCACCTGCCGGGGCTGCCCCGGAAGGGCCAGCCCGAGCGCCTCCTCCGGGGTCGGCACGGCGATCGGCGGGGAGGCGACAGGGGTGGCGAGGGTGATCACGCCGACGTCGTGGCGCAAGCTCCTACGGTAGTCCGGGTGCGGGACGGCGGCGGCGACCGCAACGGCGCTGCCGGTGCTGCGATCGCGCAGGGCGGTGCGGCCGGTGACCACTGTCAGCCTGACCGCGTTGAAGCCGACCAGGCAGTGGGCGGCGGTGAGGACCTTGGTCGGGGCGATCACCGATCCGCCACAGTGCAGCTTGCCTTTGCGCAGGATCGCCGCTATGTAGGGGTATTGGGAGATGTCCGCCTTGGCCCCGGCGATGATCGAGGCCCGCGCCAGCGAGTGCCTGCCGGCCTGCGCAGAAGCTGGAGCGGCGGCGCCGAACGCAAGCGCGCACGCGAGCAGCGCAAATGCTCTCCCCGGCTTCATCCCGGAAAGGGTACCCCCTAGCCGCTCACTCCAGACCGAGCTCGCGGCCATAGTGCTCGCGGTAGTCGTCGCGTTTGTCGAGCACGTTCTCGACGTAGTCCTGGGTCTCGTCGAACTCGATGTCGTCCTCGTCCAGGTCGGCGCCGCCCCATTCGTCGACCACCGTGGGACCGGCGTTGTAGGCGGCCACCGCGGCGACCTCGTTGCCGTCATAGAGCTGGAGCAGATGCCGCAGGTAAAAGCTCCCGTAGCGGATGTTGAGATCGGGATCGGCCAGATCGTCGTACTCGAACGTCTCTCCGCCGCTGAGCCTCTCGATCTCGTCGGCCGTCGGGTGGGTGATCTGCATCAACCCGCGCGCGCCGGCGTCGGAGGTCTGGTCGCGGAAGCGGGACTCGACGTTGATCACGGCCGCGATCAGGTCCGGAGGAATGTCCTTGTCGGCCGCCTGCTGCCTGATGATGTCCTCGTGGCGCAGCGGCAGGGTCACCTCGCGGATCGTGTCGCCGAGGCGCTCCCGGTTGGCGACGGCCACCGCCACCGCCAGGACCGCCACCAGGGAGAGCCCGATGATGAGAAAGCGCCGGCGCCTGCCCCTCCCCCGCCTCCGGCGCGGCTTCCCTGAGCCGCGCGCTCGGCGGCGGGGGACCGAGCCGCGCGAGCGCGACCGCGCCTGGCGGGTGCTCGACCCGCGTCTCATCGCGTTTCCTCCGCCGTGCCGACCTCGCGGAGCACCTCGGCGACCTGCGACTCGAGCTCCTCGAGGCTCCCGTCGTTTCGGATCACGTGGTCGGCGCGGCTCACCTTCTCCTCCTGATCGAGCTGGCGGCCCTCGCGTCCACCAAGGCCCGGCTGGCCCCGAGCCGCCAGCCGCCCCTCGCGGACCTGGTCGGCCGCCACGACCGCGACGGTCGCATCGAATGCGCTCTCCATCGCCGCCTCGAACAACAGCGGCACCTCGACGACAGCGACCTCGACCCGTGGGTCGAGCTGCTCGCGCCATTGGGCGACCGCCTCCCCCACCCGCGGATGGATCTGGGATTCGAGCCAGGAGAGCTCGTCGGGCTCACCGAACACGACCTCGGCGACGCGCTCACGGTCGACCACGCCGCCTGGCGCGACCTCCGCTCCCCATCGATCGACCAGCGCGGCCCTTACGTCCTCGCGATCGAGGACGTCATGGGCCACGCGATCCGTCGAGAGGGTCGCCGCGCCCAGCCGCTGGGCCGCCGCGAGCGCCTCCGACTTACCCGCCCCGATCCCGCCGGTAAGCCCGATGAAGCGAGTCAAGCGGTTGGGGCCTAGCCCCCCTCCGGCTGCTCCTCGGCGGGTGCCTCCTCGGCGGTTCCCTCCTCGGCGGGCGGCGTCTCGTCGGGGGTGACGGGGGCCTCCGGGGCCTCGGGGGATTCGGCCGGGCTCTCCGCCTCGGGAACGTCGGGGACATCGGAGGGCTGGGGGGCTTCGGCGGCCTCGGGAGCTTCGGCGACCTCAAGGGTCTCGGCGGCTTCGGTAGCCTCGTCGGCGGGGGCCTCGCCCTCGCTCGGCTGCTCCACCACCTCGCTCGCCTCCTCGGGCGCGTAGCCAGGAAGCTCCTGGCCCTCCACCCGCTTGACGCTCAGCGACAGGCGCCGCCGAGTGTCGTCAACCTCGAGGATCTTCACCTTGAGCTCGTCGCCCGGCCGGACCATCTCGGCGGGGCTCTCGACGTGGTGCTGGGCCAGCTCGGAGATGTGCACCAGTCCCTCCACGCCGGCGAGGATCTGCACGAACGCCCCGAAGGCGACGATCTTGGTCACCTCGCCCTCGACCACATCGCCCTCGCCGTACTGGTTGAGGACGCGCTGCCAGGGATCCTCCTGGGTCTGCTTCAGACCGAGGGAGATGCGCTGGCGCTCGCGGTCGATGTCGAGAACCTTGACCCGGACGGTATCCCCGATCGAGAGCACCTCGGAGGGGTGATTGACGTGGCTCCAGGAGAGCTCGGAGATGTGGATCAACCCGTCGATCCCCTCCAGGTCGACGAAGGCGCCGAAGTCGACGATGTTCGAGATCGTGCCCTCGACCTCCTGGCCCGGTTGCAGGCGCCCGAGGATCTGCTCGCGGACCTCCTTGCGCTCCTCCTCGAGCACGGCGCGGCGTGAGAGCACCACGTTGTTGCGCGAGCGGTTCAGCTCGATCACCTTGCACTCGAGCTGCGTCCCCATGAACTCGTCGAGATTCTGGACCCGGCGGATGTCGACCAGCGAGGCGGGTAGGAAGCCGCGCACCCCGAGATCCAAGATCAAGCCGCCCTTGACCACCTCGATC
>CAYZPZ010000170.1:0-4473 GCA_964480205.1 uncultured Conexibacteraceae bacterium | reverse complement strand
GTCGCCGGTGATCCCGAAGATCACCAGGGCGTCGGCTTCGGGGCCCGACGCCGTGCCGACGGTCGAGTCCGGGGTCACTCCGGCACCGTAGCGGTCTCGCCGCTGCTCGCCGGCGTTACCGCCTTAGGATGGCGCTGTGAGCTCACAGCTTGGGATGGTCGGCCTGGGACGGATGGGCGCCAACATCGTGCGGCGGCTGATGCGCGACGGGCACGAGTGCGTCGTCTACGACATCGACGCCGACGCGGTGAAGGAGCTCGCGGGCGAGGGCGCGGTCGGCGTCGCCTCGCTGCAGGAGATGGCCGAGAGCCTGAAACCCCCTCGCGCGGTCTGGGTGATGGTGCCCGCGGGGCAGATCACCGAGAAGACCGTGGGCGAGGTGGCCGAGGTCCTCTCGGAGGGCGACGCGATCATCGACGGCGGCAACTCCTACTACCGTGACGACATTCGGCGCTCCAGCGAGCTGGCCTCGCGCGGCATCGACTACATCGACTGCGGCACCAGCGGCGGCGTGCACGGGTTGGACCGCGGCTACTGCCTGATGATCGGGGGGCCCGCCGAGGCGATCGAGCGACTCGACCCGATCTTCGCCACCGTGGCACCGGGGGTGGAGGAGGCCGAGCGGACCCCGGGCCGGGAGGGCGATCCCTCCCCGGCCGAGAACGGCTACCTGCACTGCGGGCCCGCCGGCGCCGGCCACTTCGTGAAGATGGTGCACAACGGGATCGAGTACGGGGTGATGGCCGCCTACGCGGAGGGCCTCAACATCCTGCGCAACGCCAACGTCGGCAAGGTGAGTCGCGAAGCCGACGCCGAGACCGCCCCGCTCGAACACCCCGAGTACTACCAGTACGAGATCGAGATCCCCGAGGTGGCCGAGGTCTGGCGGCGCGGCAGCGTGATCGGCTCCTGGCTGTTGGACCTGATCGCGGCGGCCCTGCAGGAGTCCCCGGATCTCGCCGACTTCGCAGGCCGCGTCTCGGACTCCGGCGAGGGCCGCTGGACCTCGATCGCCGCGATCGAAGAGGGGGTGCCCGCCGGCGTGCTGGCCACCGCCCTGCACGAGCGCTTCGCCTCGCGCGACCTCGACGACTTCGCCAACAAGGTGCTGTCGGCGATGCGCAAGCAGTTCGGCGGCCATGAGGAGAAGCCGGCCGGTTGACCGAGCACCGCTTGGAGGTGCTCGAAGACCAGGCCGCGGTCCACCGCCGCGCCGCCGAGCTGATCGCCGAGGCGGCGCGCGCGGCGGTCTCCGAGCGCGGCAGCTTCGCCCTCGGGGCGAGCGGGGGCCGTGATCCGTGGGAGATGTACGGGCAGCTCGAGGATCGCGAGCTGCCCTGGGCCAGGACCGCGATCTACCAGGTCGACGAGCGGATCGCCCCGGCCGGCTCAGAGAAGCGCAACCTCACCCACCTGATCGCCTCGCTCTCGATCGGCGCCCAGGGCTCGATCAAGCCGATGCCTGTCGACGACCCCGACCCCGATGCCGCCGCCGGACGCTACGGCGACTCGCTTCCGGAGGCGCTCGACCTGGCCCATATGGGGCTGGGCCCGGATGGACACTGCGCCTCGCTGGTCCCCGGGGACGCGGTGCTGGAGGTGAGCGACCGCCGCGTCGCGGTCACCTCCGGCGAGTACGAGGGCGTCCGCCGGATGACCCTGACCTATCCGGAGCTGGCCCGGGTGCGAAGCCTGCTCTGGGTCGTCGCCGGCGCGGAGAAGCGCGACGCCTTGGCCAAGCTGCTCGCCCGCGATCCCTCGATCCCGGCAGGCCGCGTGGAGCCGCGCGATTCGCTGGTCCTCGCCGACCGAGCGGCGGGGCCCGAGTAAGGCGCTAGCGGACGACCGGCTTGTAGGTCTGGGCCTTGCTGCGGCAACGCAGGAACTTGGCCGGCTTGGAGACCCGCTTGCAGCGCTTCAGCTTCTTGCGCCGGCCCTTCGGGACCTTGCCCGCTGCCGCGTCCCAGAGCCGGTAGGCGGCGTCGCCGAAGTAGGTGCCGGCGACAGCCTGGCAGGCGTCGCTGGGAAGGGCGCAGGCGCCATGGCTGATCACCGAGGTGAGCTTGCGCTTGCGGATCCAGCCGCCGCCGCTGGAGCCGAACTGCTGGTGGCATGGGCTGACCACGGGGGCGTCGCTGAACACCTCGAAGCCCCGGAAGCGCGAGTTGCAGCGGATCAGCCGCTCCGCGTCGTAGTAGGCCTGCGGGACACCGGGATAGCCGAAGAGCTGGAAGCGCTTCTTGCGGTAGGCCTTGTCGGGGCGGTTGAAGGTGATCCCGACGGCCCCGAGCAGATCCTGGATCCGACCCACGGGGGTCGGAGCGAGGTTGACCATGCCCAGGTCGAAGGCGATGCTGCCGTTGCGGCGCCAGGGCTTCGGCACCCGCAGCGTGACCGCGGGGAAGGTGCCGTATGGCCTGGCGCCGTTTCGGTAGGCCGGCACGAACGCCACGTTGGTGGCCCAGCCGCTCGGCCCGCCGCCGAAGTAGAGGCAATGGCCGGCGGTGACGATCAGGTCCCGCCGGAACGACTTGGTCACGGTGGCCGAGCAACTGGCATCGGAGCCGCCCAGGGTCACGAACAGCTTGCCGTGCAGTCGCTGGGGCCAGCTGGTGTCGAACGCCGGATCGGTCTCCAGATCGGGCGGAAAGGCCGAGGCGCGCGCCTCGCCGTCGCCCTCAGCGCCCGCGCTGCGCGGTAGGGGCACCGGCTGGGCGGCGCGCATCCGGCTCGGGCTCCAGTAGGCGCGTACCTCGCCGGGGTCCTGAGCGACCGGCTGGCCGGTCACGGCGGGCGGCTTGGCGCCGGCGGAGGCGGCGGGCGCCGCAGCGCAGGCGAGGACGGCGGCGAGCACCAGGGTGAGGCGAGGCGGGGCCATCCCTCCCTACAACCCCAGGGTGGGCACAAGTTTCGCGCCGCTCAGAGGCGTTCGATGCCCTCGCCGCGCCCCACCAGGACCTCGCTCACGATCCTGCCGGGGAAGAGTCCGTGGTCGACCACGCCGGGCACCACGGCCAGCCGCGTCGCCAGCTCCAGCGGGTCGTCGATCTCGCCGAGGTAGTCGGCGATCATGCCGTCGTCGGGGCTGCGGGGAGCGTCGCGCAGCTCGACCGGCCCGACCCCGCGACGCAGCCGGCGCAGGGTGGAGGCCAGGCCGAACGCCTGCAGCTCGAGCGGGATCGGGGGCCCGATCACCTCCACGGGCTTCGAGGAGTCCGCGATCACCACGAAGCGCTCGGCGGCCGCGGCGACGAGCTTCTCGCGTGTGTGGGCGCCGCCGCCGCCCTTGACCAGCCAGCGATCCGGCGCGATCTGATCAGCGCCGTCGATGGCCAGGTCCAGGCGCTCCTGGGCGGCGAACTCCTCCACCGCCAGGCCCAGCTCACGAGCCTGCTCCTCAGTGGCCACGGAGGTGGCGACGCAGCGCAGCCCGTTCAGCTTGCGTTCGGCGATCGCGGGGAGCAGATGGGCGACCGTGGAACCGGTCCCCAGGCCCAGGGCCATCCCGTCGTGGACCAGCTCCGCTGCGGCCTCCGCCGCGGCCTTCTTCTCGCGATCGGGATCCGCGCCGCTCACCCGCGGCAATCTAAGGGTTTGGCGCCGGCCGCCAAGCCGTAGGATCGAGTTGATGGCGACCGAGGCCAAGGCCGGCGAGGCGCCCCCCGGCGCGGGCGACATCGACCGCCTCTGCATCAACACGATCCGCACCCTTTCGATGGACGCGATCCAGAAGGCGAACTCCGGGCATCCGGGGACGCCGATGGCGCTGGCCCCCCTCGCCTACGGCCTCTGGCAGCGCTTCCTGCGCTTCGATCCATCCGACCCGATCTGGCCGAACCGCGACCGCTTCGTCCTCTCCAACGGTCACGCCTCGATGCTGCTCTACTCGCTGCTGCATCTGGCCGGAGTGCGGGCCGTCGACCCCGACTACGAGGTCGAGGGGACTCCCTCGGTGGGCCTCGACGACATCGAGCGCTTCCGACAGCTCGACTCGAAGACGCCGGGGCATCCCGAGTACCGCTGGACCTCCGGCGTGGAGACGACGACCGGGCCGCTCGGTCAGGGGGTGGCCACCAGCGTGGGCATGGCGATCGCGTCCAAGTGGCTGGCGGCGAACTACAACCGCCCCGACTTCGAGCTCTTCGACTTCGACGTCTACGCGATCTGCGGCGACGGCGATTTCATGGAGGGCGTCTCGAACGAGTCCGCCTCGGTGGCCGGCCACCAGCGCCTCGACAACCTCTGCTGGATCTACGACAACAACCACATCACGATCGACGGGCGGACGGAGATCACCTACTCCGATGACGTCGCGGCCCGGTTCGAGGCCTACGGCTGGAGCGTCACCCGGGTGGGCGACGCCAACGACTTGGAGCTGCTCAGCGCAGCGCTCCAGTCCTTCCGGGACGAGACCGAGCGCCCGACCCTGATCATCGTCGACTCGCACATCGGCTGGGGCTCGCCCAAGGTGGA
>CAYZPZ010000169.1:0-4498 GCA_964480205.1 uncultured Conexibacteraceae bacterium | reverse complement strand
GCCTGGGAGCCGCCGCGCGCGCCACGGTCGAGGAGCGCTTCAGCATCGAGGCCATGGTCCGCCGGGTGGAGGCGGTCTACGACGAGGAGCTGGTCCGCTCCGGCGCGTCCGCGCGCCTACGCTCCCGCTCCCGCTCGCATCCGCCGGGGCGCCCCGCCGCTCGCGACACGACCGCTGCCACCGAGCGGGCCGCCCTCGAGGTACCCCCGGCCTGAGCGCCGACCCCGCCCGGCCCGCCGCTCCCTCCGATCGCGTCGCCTAGGCTCCCGCGCCCCGATCCACCGCTGCCCGGACGGCCGGGGCGACCTCCGCGCCGAGCCGCTCGATCACGCGGGTATCGGGCTCGGGCGGCCACACGATGAACGCATCGACCCGGTGCTCCAGCGCCCAGCCGGTGAGCGTCTCGATCCACTGGTCGGCCGGGCCGTCGAGGGGGCCGTGGCCGCGCGGGCCGTCGGTCAGGGCGCCGGACGCGTTCACCACCCGCCGGATCCTGCGCGGGTCGCGCCCGGCTTCCGCGGCGGCCTCGTCGATGTGCGCGGCCAGTTCGGCGAACTCGCCGATGCGGCTCACGCCGCCTCCCGGGACCCACCCGTCGGCGAGGCGGCCGATGAGGCGCAGCGTCCGCGGCGCCATCGCGCCCACCCAGATCTCGACGCGATGCGCGGGTGGCGGTCCCGACGGGTAACCCGGCACCGGGTAGTGCGGCCCGGCACCGCGGACGACGCGCTCGCCGTCGAGCGCGGCGCGGACGATGCCGATCGCCTCCTCAAGCGCATCGATCGCCTCGCGCGGCCGGCGTCGAGGGCCGCCCATGCCGGCCACGGCGTCCCAGAAGTTGCCGGCGCCGATGCCGAGCTCGAACCGCCCGCCGCTCATCGCGTCGAGCGACGTGGCCGCCTTGGCCAGCATCGACGGGGGGCGCATCGGCAGGCTGGCCACATCGGGGAAGAAGCGCAGCCGGGTCGTGCGCGCCAGCAGGTCGCCGATCAGCGCGAACGTGTCGAGGAATCGTCGCTGGTACGGGTGGTCCTGGATGCCGACCAGCTCCAGGCCGGCCCGCTCAGCCGCCAGCACCTGCGTGACGATCTCGCGGTAGGTCGCCGCGGTCGGAGTGACGGAGATCCCGAACGAGACGCTCATGCGCGCGGCAGCGTTCCCTACTCCTTCGGCAGCCAGGCGAAGAGGTCGACGGCGTTGCCGTCCGGGTCGCCCACGGTCGCGTAGCGCTGGCCCCAGAACGCGTGCCACGGCTCGCGGTGGCCGGCGTAGCCGGCATCGGTCAGCTCGGCGTATAGGGCGTCGACCTCCGCCGGTGCCTCGCATAGGAAGGCCAGGGCCATCCGCGGACTGCCGCTCGGGGGCGTCCACGACGGATCGAAGGAGCGGACGCTCTCCTCGGTGTCCCACATGAGGCGCTGGCCGCCGGGCAGGGCCGCCTCGGCATGGCCGTCGTCGTTGGTCGTCTCCGGCACCTCAAGCCCCAGGCGGCGGTAGAACGCCAGCGACCGTTCCAGGTCGGCGACGATGATCCCGATGGCGTCGAGTCGTGCTGTCATTGAGTCGTCTCCTCGTCCCGCGCGGATGCGCCCCGGCTAGCATCGCAGACCGTGACGACCGCAGCGTTGGTGGCTGCCCTTAGCGCTTACTGCCGGCTGCTCTGCGGCTTACCGGAGCGGGGTCTCCATCGGCCCCCGTCGCGCATGTCAGGGGCGCTCGTGCAGCACGAATACTCCTGACAAGCGCAGGGGTAGCCGCCCACACCGGTGGCAGGTTGCCCCGAAGCCCGCGCTTACTGCCGGCTTACTGGCAGGCGGCGGCCGAAGACCGCGTCAGGCGTAGGAGCGGTTGCGGTCTGCGATCGACAGGATCGCCAGGATCAGCAGCTCGATCAGCACCCACCCGACCAGCGCCACCAGGGCACCGATGTCGAAGACGCTGCCCGCGCCGGGCGATACCTGGTCGATGGCGAAGATCCCGCGGAACGGCGCGATGAACGGCTCGGTCACCGAGTAGATGAACGCCACCAGCGCGTTGCCGGGATTCGCGGCCAGCGCCAGCAGCACGATCCGTATGGCGATCAGCACCTGGAGGATCGAGAAGAGCAGGACCACCACCCGGCGCGCGTAGTAGAGCGGACCGGGCCTGGTCACCGCCGCGCCGCCCCCGGCGGTGTTGACGTTCACCTGGCCACCGGCGGGCCGCTCGGCCGGTGGAACGTACCCCGCCTCCTGGGCGGGCGGCGGGGTGTATCCGCCACTTCGTTCGCGGGTATGGACCTCGCGCTCGTCCTCCACGACGTGCGTGTCGTCCGGATCGCGGGACGTCATCTTGGCTGTCCTCCTTGTGGTCGCCGCGCGCGCCGAAACCGGCCGCGCCCGACGGCATCGGCTCATTATCGTGCAACAGGTGTGCCAACCGAGCGAGCGGTCGGGCGCTGGTTCCCGCGCCGGCTCAGGCGGACCGATCGCCGCGCCAGCCGAAGGCGCCGATGAGCGGCACGAACGCGCACTCCTCCATCCCGCGCGTGAACACCCCGTCGGGACGTCGCTCGACCAGCGTCATCACCTGGTGGGCGCGGCCGCCGACGGGCATGACCAGGCGCCCGCCATCCGGGCTCAGCTGCTCGACCAGTGGCTCCGGCACGGAGGGCCCCGCGGCGGTCACGATCACCGCGTGGTAGGGAGCGCCGCTCGGCCAACCCCGCGTGCCGTCACCGACCAGCAGCCGCACGTCCGGGTACCCCTCCTGGCGCAGGCTGGCGGCGGCCCGCTCGCTGAGCTCCGGGTAGCGCTCGATGCTCACCACCTCGGCCCCCAGCTCGGCCAGGATCGCGGCCTGGTAGCCGCTCCCGGTGCCCACCTCCAGCACCTTCGCCCCGCCGAAGCCGCGGTCGGGTCGTGCCGCCGCGGTCATCAGCGCCACGATGTACGGCTGGGAGATGGTCTGCCCCTCCCCGACGGGCAGGGCGCGGTCCTCGTAGGCCTCGTCGGGGTCGACGAAGGCGTGGCGCCGGACAGTGGCAAAGGCCCGCAGCAGCTCCGGGTCGCGCACTCCGCGGGCGGCGATCTGCTGCTCGACCATCTGCCGCCGGCGGGCTGTCAGCTGCTCCTCGGTGGGGCCGTGCCCGCGGGACCCGGGGAGTCGAGAGCGGAAGCGGGTCCAGCGCGCCATGGGCGCGGGGGTCAGGCCTGGGCGGCGGTCGTGCTCCGGCGACCCCGGCGCTCGTCGCCGCCATCGGCGCCCGAGTCGTCGCTGTCGCTTGACGCGCCGGACTCGTAGGCGCCCAGCGTGGCCGCGTCGAGCAGGTCGTTCAGCAGGCGGTCAGCCCGGGCCCGTACCAGCCGGCGGGTCTCGCGGCCGCTGCGCGGTGCGAGCAGGACCCCGACCGCCAGGCCGATGAAGAAGAAGCGGATTGCGATCCGGACGCGGCTGAACATGTTGGAAACCTCTCGGTGTGCCGCTCACGGTGGGCGCAAGAAGCATACCATCGGCCGCCGATTCGGCCGTCACTCGCCGAGGCCGTACTCCTTCATCTTGGCGTACAGCAGGCGCCGATAGATCCCGAGCTCGGTCGCGGCCTTGGAGCGGTTGCCGCCGGTGCGCTCCAGCGCCTTGAGGATCATCCGCTTCTCCAGCTCGCCCACGGCCTGCTTGAAGGTGCCGCTGCCGGCGGCGATCTCGTCGAGCTCCGACTCATCCAGCCCCATGCCGTTGCCCTCGGAGCCGTTCCCCCCCGCCGAGGCCGGGCCACGGCCGTCCGCCGCCCGGGCCGCTTCGGCTGCGCCCGAGGCCGCCGGCCCGGTCCCCGTTGCGCCGCTCCGCGACGCGCCACCCTCCGACCCTTCGCCGGGACCGACCGGGGCGCCCAGCTCGTCATCGGCCTCGCGGGCCCGATGTGCCGCCATCCGCGCCCGCGCCCGTGCCTCGCGGGGATCGCCGAACGGGAGGTGCTCGGTGGTGATGATCTCGCCGCGTGACAGGACCACGGCCCGCTCCACCGCGTTCTCCAGCTCGCGCACGTTGCCGGGCCAGTCGTACTCCATCAGGCGCGTCAGCGCCTCCTCGCTGACGGCGGTCGGGATGGCGCCCGGCTCGTATCGGTACTTGACCAGGAAGTGCTCGACCAGCAGCGGGATGTCCTCCTTGCGGTCCCGCAGCGGCGGCATGTGGATGTGGATCACGTTCAGGCGGTAGTAGAGGTCCTCGCGAAACTTCGACTTCTCGACCTGCTCGGCTAGGTTGCGGTTGGTTGCCGCGATCACCCGGATGTCGATCTTGATCGGCGTGTTGGAGCCGATGCGCTCGAACTCGTGCTCCTGGAGGATCCGGAGCAGCTTGGTCTGGGTGCCCAGCGTCATCTCGCCGATCTCGTCGAGGAAGATCGTCCCCTTGTTCGCCGTCTCGAATCGGCCCTTGCGCATGGTCATGGCGCCGGTGAACGAGCCCTTCTCGTGGCCGAACAGCTCGGTCTCGAGCAGGGTCTCCGGCAGTGCCG
>CAYZPZ010000168.1:0-4528 GCA_964480205.1 uncultured Conexibacteraceae bacterium | reverse complement strand
ATCTACCTGCACCTGGGGCGCTCCTACGAGGTCGCCGAGATGGACCTCGACGCCCGCCGGGCGATCGTCCGGCCGTTCGACGGCGACTACTACACGCAGGTGAAGAAGGAGACCGAGGTGTTCATCGACGAGACTCGCACCACCCGCAGCGCGCTCGGGGTCGAGCTCAGCTTCGGCGCGGTCTCGGTCTCCGAGCAGGTGATCGCCTACCAGCGCAAGCGACTGGGAGACAACGAGGTGCTGGAGACGATTGCGCTCGACCTCCCCGCCCAGGACTTCGTCACCCAGGCGCTCTGGTACGTGGTGCCGGATCGCTTCGCGTCCGCGTTTCCGATGGAGGTTCTGCTCGGCTCCCTGCATGCCTCCGAGCACGCCCAGATCGCGGTGCTGCCGCTGATTGCGATGTGCGACCGCTGGGACATCGGGGGCCTGTCGACCAACGTCCACATGCAGACCGGCTCGCCGACCATCTTCATCTACGACGGCCATCCGGGCGGGGTGGGGATCACCCGGCGCGGCTACGAGGAGTTCGAGCGCCTGGTCGCCGACGCCGACCGGCTGATCCGCGAGTGCCCGTGCGAGGATGGCTGCCCGTCGTGCGTGCAGAGCCCCAAGTGCGGCAACCTCAATGAACACCTGCACAAGGGCGGCTCGCTGGAGTTGATGGGGCGGATGCTGAAGGAGGCGGCGAAGCCGGGACGGACCCGGAAAGCCGGCCGGAAGGCTGCGCGGTGAACGGGCGAGCGGTCCAGGTCTCGGTGATCGGCGCCTCGGTCGGCGCCGAGGAGCTGATGCGCAACGCCGAGGAGGTGGGCCGGCGGCTGGCCGAGGCCGGCGCGATCGTGGTCTGCGGAGGGACGACCGGGGTGATGGAGGCGGTCTCGCGGGGGGCTTCCGAGGCGGGCGGCGTCGTCCTCGGCGTCCTGCCCACTCTCGCCCCCGCCGACGCCAACCTCCACGTCACCCACGCCATCGCGACCGGTATCGGACACGCCCGCAACCTGGCTGTGGTCGCCTCCGGCGACGCGGTGATCGCGATCGGCGGCGAGTGGGGAACGCTCTCGGAGATCGCCTTCGCCCGCCGGCTGGAGCGGCCGGTGGTCTCGCTGCAGAGCTGGCCGCTGCGCGACCGGGCGGGCTCGGACCTCGGCATCGCCGAGGCCGAGACGCCCACCGATGCGGTCAAGGCGGCGCTGTCGGCGGCAGCCACCGACAAATCCTCACCGGAGCGCACGCGGGCGGCGGACGAGACCTTGAGGCGACCGGCCCGCTAGGCCGGCCCACTCAGAGCCAGCGGCGGACGCGGCGCTTGTAGTCGCGGTAGGGCTCGCCGAACCTCGCCTCGAGGTAGGGCTCCTCGCGCGCGATCACGAAGCGGTCCACGGCCACGATCACGACGGGCAGCAGGATCAGCGCCCAGATCAGCCCGAATACGAGAGCGAGCGCCACGTGGAGGAAGGCCATACCGACGTACATCGGGTTGCGCGTGAAGCGGTAGGGGCCAGTGGTGACCAGGGCGGTAGTCGGGTTGAACGGGTTCATCGGGGTCTTCGCCCGCCCGAACGAGACCATCGCCGCCCCATCCAGCGCCAGCCAGCCCAGGACGCCGACTGCGATCCCAGTGGTCGTCACCCAGGCCGGCGGCCGATCGATCGGAAGGGCGAGCTCCAGCGCCACGCCAACCAGCAGGCCCGCGACGAAGTACACCGGGGGCGGGACCTTGAGCCCTGCCGTTTCCGGCGCGGCCTCCGCCGTGGTCTCCGTCTTAGCCTCCGCATCCATCACGAGCTAGCCTTAATCCTCGCAGGCGAGGTAGCTCAGTTGGTAGAGCACACGACTGAAAATCGTGGTGTCGCCAGTTCGATTCTGGCCCTCGCCACTTCCGCTTCTCGGGCCGGGCTGAGCCGGTCCGCCGGCCGCGCCTCGACCGCAGGGCTAGCGACACTGGATACCGGGTTTTTGGGTATACAGAGGAGTATCGAGCGGACGAGCAACGGACTTCGGGTGAGGCGAGCGCGCGCGGTGGTATTCGCGCTGGCGGCGGCGCTGGCGCTGCTGTTGGTGCCGCAGGCGGCCTCGGCCGCTCAGGTGGAGCATCCGGCGAAGCCCGCGCCTGCCTGGTTCGATCAGGCCTTCAAGCAGCGCGTGGACGCGGCGGGCACCCACGGCGTGCCGCTGGACGAACACAGCGCGCTGGACGTCTGCCCCGGCGTGGTCGTGCGCGAGGGCGGCGTCGGCACCGGCACCTGCCTGGTGGTGCCCTTCGGCTGCACCGCGAACTTCGTCTACTACAGCGGCGCCGGCGACCAGGCGCCCGCAGTCGCCGATGGCAGCCTCTATCTCGGCACCGCCGGGCACTGCGTCGAGAAGACGGGCGAGCCCGTCTACGGCGCGGTCTCGACGCCCGGCGTCGGCGCCTCGATCGCCAGGATCGGCACCGTCTCCAAGTTCATCGAGGAGTACTCCGACGACGGAGTGGTTCAGGACTTCGCGGCGATCAAGATCGACAACGGGTTCAGCGTCGAGCCGGCGAGCCCTGTGGGCGGCCCTCAGGGCATCTATGACGGCTGCGAGGCCGGCCAGCCGCTCAAGTACTACGGGCATGGCTATGAGGTGGCAGTCGCGCAGGGCAAGCCGGGCGGCGGCGTTGCGACGCACTGGTACCAGGACGGCTTCGGCTATCTCGGCACGGGCTTCGGGGGCGACTCGGGCAGCGGGATCCTGCACGTCGACAATCGCGCGGTCGGGGACCTGACGGCGCTGATCCTCCTCGACCCCTCCCTCGCCTTCCTGCCCGGAGAGATGGTCGGCAGCCGGGTCACCTGGATCCTCGACTTTCTCGGATCCGCCTACTCGATGGTCAACCAGGACGGCTCGCTCTCGCGCGACACCACCACGACCTGCCCCTAGCCGCTTCGCCGCGTGCGCGGGCGGGTAAGTAGTGATGTTGTGTTCGAGATCGGGCGCTCGTCGACTCCCGCGGATGAGGCGCTGAGCCGCGAGCTACGCCACGGCGACGGCGAGCTGCTAAGGCGCCGGCGGCAGATCTCGATGCTCGCGCTCGCGGGTGCCGGCTCGATGGCGGCGGTGACCCTGTATCAGCTCGGGATCGTCAAGCACCTGCCCGACCCTCCGGGATCGGTGTTCGACTCCGATCGGGTCGACGCCGCCGGCGAGGCCTATGCCTTCCTCGGCGCCCCCGACGCGCCGCTCGCCCTCGCCAACTTCAGCGGCACGCTCGCCCTGAGCGCGATCGGCGGGCCCGACCGACACCGGACCCGCCCCTGGGCCTCGCTCGCCACGGCGGGGAAGATCGTCGTCGATGCGGTCGGAGGCGTGTACCTCACCTTGGAGCAGGTGAGCAAGCACCGCGCACTGTGTAGCTACTGCCTGGTGGCCACGGCCGCGAGCGTCGCGATGGTGCCCCTGGCCGTCAGGGAGGCCCGCGCCGCCTGGAAGGCGATCACCGCGTTAGGTTAGGAGGGAGTGCTTCGAGTGCACGACTTTCTCTTCGCCTCGGTCATCGCACCCCTCGCCCAGATGATGGGAGGCGACGGGGGCATGGGCTGGGGAGTCCTGATGATGATCGTGATGATCGTCGTGACGCTCCTCTTCATCGCGCTGGCGGCCCTGGGCGTCGTTTGGCTGGTCGGCGAGCTTCGTAGCGGGTCGAAGCGTGGCGAGCGGGGCCGCTAGGGATGTTCGAAGAGGGGCTCGATCGTCGCCGGCTTCTCACGCGCGGCCTCGCACTCGCCCTAGCGGCGTCGCCCGCCGCCTCGTTCCTCGCCGCCTGCGGCAGGGACATGATGGACGGCCCGATGGGCGACGGGAGGATGGGCGAGATGCCCGACTGGATGATGAGCGAGGGGCAGATGATGGGGCCGGAGATGATGGAGGACATGCGCGTCATCCACTCTCTGCTCGTCAACCACAAGCGGATCCGCCGCCGGGTCGAGGACGTACCCGACGGGATCCGGGCGCAGACGACCA
Source organism: uncultured Conexibacteraceae bacterium (assembly GCA_964480205.1). GTDB lineage: Bacteria > Actinomycetota > Thermoleophilia > Solirubrobacterales > 70-9 > CAYZPZ01. The sequence goes on along the minus strand of CAYZPZ010000168.1, from coordinate 538 downwards.
GCGGGGACGGCGAGATGGCGGAACTGATCCGCACCCACGTCTCGCAGATGAAGGCCCGGGTGCAGGACGGCGACGCGATCCGGCACATGGACCCCGTCTTCCGCGAGATCTTCGTCCACCACACCGAGATCGAGATGGAGGTCACCGAGACTCCGGGCGGAGTGACCGTGCTCGAGACCTCGGCCGATCCTCAGGTCGAGCTGCTGATCCGCCAGCACGCGCGCCGCGCCGTGTCCGAGTTCGTGGCGGAGGGCATGTCCCGCGCCAGGCGGCCGACGCCGCTCCCGCCCGGGTACGACACGAGCTCGGCGTCCTAGGCCGACCCGCGCTCCCGCTTCTGTCCCGCCAGCAGCCCGAGGTTGGAGACGACGAACGGCACGCAGTAGTTGAGCGCGGCCTTGACCCAGGTGGACGTTGCGGCGTCGCCGGCGATGATCACGTCGGCCTGGTTGATCAGGGTGAGGATCGTGCCGACGACCAGGGCGATGAAGGTGGTGCGGCGAAGGTGCTCGCGGCGGAGGCAGATTCTGATCTGCTC
>CAYZPZ010000167.1:0-4561 GCA_964480205.1 uncultured Conexibacteraceae bacterium | reverse complement strand
AGATCGCCGCCCGGCAGGAGCAGCGCACCGCCAGCGAGCCATCCTCGCGGTCCTTGGCCTGCAGCAGCCCGTCGAGCACCGACAGGGTGGGGTCCAGCTCGACGTCGAAGCTCTCCCAGTAGGGACCCTCCCGGCTCTCCGGCTGGAAGCGGCGGACCTTGAGCGTGTAGGCGGCCATCAGGGACTCACCCTACCCATCTAGTAGGTCCGCTCCTGGGGCTCCCACTGGGTGGTGGTCACCTCCGAGTAGCTGATCTCGGGGCCGTCGTCGGTTCGGACCAGGTCGATGTGCTTGAGCCACTCGTCGTCGTTGCGCTCGGGGAAGTCGGTGCGGTACTGGGCGCCGCGGCTCTCGGTGCGGTGGATCGCGGCCACGCAGGTGGCCTCGGCGTTGTCGAGCATGTAGCCGAGCTCGATCGCGCCCAGCACGTCCTGGTTGAAGACCGAGCCGCGATCGTCGATGTAGCAGCTCGCGGCCTCCTCCTTCAGCCGCCTGACGGTCTCCAGCGCGCTCTCCAGGCCCTCGCCGTCGCGGAAGACCGCGACTTTGGCGTCCATGGTCTCGCCCAGCTCCCTGCGGATCTCCGAGACCCGCCGGCCCGAGCCCTTCTCCCGGCCGAGGATCTCCGCGATCGAGCGCTGCTCGTCATCGAGCACCGCCTGGGAGGGCCGGGTCGCCCCGCGTCCCTTGGCGCGCTCGGCGGCGTCGGCGCCGGCCCGTCGGCCGAAGATCAGGGTGTCGAGCAGGGAGTTGGCGCCGAGCCGGTTGCCGCCGTGGACCGAGACGCAGGCCACCTCGCCGGCGGCGTAGAGCCCTGGAAGGTTGGTGCGACCCTCGTTGTCGGTTTTCACCCCGCCCATCGTGTAGTGGTTGCCCGGCTTGATGTGGATCGGCTCGCGGGTGATGTCCACCCCGGCGAAGTCGCGCCCGACCAGGACGATCTCGCGCAGCGCCTCGTGGATCCGCTTGCGCGGCACCACCGTGATGTCCAGGGCCACGGTGCCGTCGGGGAAGCCGCGGCCCTCATTGATCTCGGTCTGCTCGGCGCGGCTGACCACGTCGCGCGAGGCGAGCTCCATCTTGTTGGGGGCGTAGCTCTCCATGAAGCGCTCGCCCTTGGCGTTGAGCAGGTGGGCTCCCTCGCCGCGGGCTCCCTCCGTGATCAAAAAGCCCTTGCCCGCCAGCGTCGTCGGGTGGTACTGGATCATCTCCATGTCCATCAGCTTGGCGCCGGCCCGGTAGGCCATCGCGACCCCGTCGCCGGTGCAGATCAGCGCGTTGGTGGTGGGCTGCCAGACCTGGCCGTTGCCGCCGGTGGCCAGGATCACCGACTTGGCCGAGAACAGGTCCATGGAACCGTCGCCGACGTTGCGGCAGACCGCTCCCACGCACTCGCCGTCGCCGTCGATCGCCAGCGCGGTGGTGAAGTACTCCTCGTAGCGGGCGACCTCGTTCGCGTACTTCATCAGCTGCTCGTACAGCACGTGCATGATCGCCTGGCCGGTGATGTCGGCGACGTAGTAGGTGCGCGCCGCCGAGGCGCCGCCGAAGGCGCGGGTGCCGAGACGGCCCTCCTCGTTTCGGTGGAAGGTGACACCGAGGTGCTCGAGGTGCAGCAGCTCCTCCGGCGCCTCCTTGCACATGATCTCGACCGCGTCCTGGTCGGCCAGGTAGTCCGAGCCCTTGACCGTGTCGAAGGCGTGCGACTCCCAGGTGTCGTCCTCCTGCAGCGCGGCGTTGATCCCCCCCTGGGCGGCGTTGGAGTGCGAGCGGACGGGGTGGACCTTGCTGACGATCCCCACCGAGACGCCGCTCTCAGCGGCCGCCAGCGCGGCGCGCTGGCCGGCCAGCCCCGCGCCGATTACGAGCACGTCATGGTCAGGCATCGCGCGGCGATCCTATAGGCGAGCCCGCGGGGCCAGAAATCCGAGTCGCGCAGCGGGTTTTAGGGTGCGCCGGGCGCCGGCTCGCGCAGCGCGCGCCCGACCGCGTTGGCGGTGATCACGCCGCTGAGCCGCCCGTCGCGGTCGATCGCGATCAGGGCGCCCAGCCGCCGCAGGGCCTCGTTGCCGAGCACGGCCTCCAGGGGCGCGTCGTCGCGGATCGTCACGGTGCCCTCGTCGCGGGCCAGGATGTCTCCGACCTGGGTCGAGGTTCGCTCGGCCGTCGCGGTCCCCTCGGCGGTGCCGGAATCGAGCACGCCGATGAAGCGGGCGGCGTCGTCGATCACCGGAAACCAGGGCCAGCGGTAGCGCAGGAAGAACTCGTCGAGGGCCTGCTCGACGCTGAGCCGGGCGGGGATGGCCACCGGCTCGCGGTCCATCACGTCACCCACCGAGACCCCCTCGATTCGGCTGGCCAAATCGCTCTGGGCGACCGCTCCGCGGGCGGCGGCGTTGAGGATGAAGCCGATCACGGCCAGCCAGAGGCCGCTGACCACGGCTCCCTGGACCAGCAGGAAGGCGCCGAGTCCGATCAGCATGTAGGCGAAGCCGCGACCCAGCATCGCCGCGAAGCGGGTGGCGGCGGCGCGGTCCCCGGTGCGCCACCAGGCGACCGCGCGGGCGACGCGCCCGCCGTCCAGGGGGAAGGCCGGGACCATGTTGAAGATCAGCACCAGCAGATTGATCGTCGCCAGCCAGGAGATCACCGCGGCCACCCCGGAGATGTCGGCGCCCTCCTCGGTCATCGCCGCCTCCCGGAACTCGTCCGTCCCCGAGAGCAAGAGCCCCACACCGACGCAGACGAGGACGATCGCCGCGGTCACCAGCGGACCCGCGATCGCGATCTTGAACTCGGTCCCGGGCGAGTCGGAGTCGCGCTCCAGGCGCGCCACCCCTCCGAACATCCACAGGGTGATCCCCGAGATGCCGATCCCGTTGCGGATCGCGACCACTGCGTGGCCGAGCTCGTGCAGCAGGATCGAGCCGAAGAAGAGCAGCGCGCTGACCAGGGCCAGGGCGTAGGGGCCGATCGCGTCCTGGCTCGTCCCCAGCACCTCGCGGTAGAAGCCGGAGAGCCAGAGGATGATCAAAAACAGGACTACGAACCAGGAGTAGTCGACCCCGATCCGGATCCCTCGCAGGTGAAAGAGGGTGATCGCGCCGGCGGGCATGAAGCTGATCCTAGGGGCCTTTTGGTTAGCGTCCCGTCGCGATGGCGACAGCCGCCGCACCCCAGACCAGCGCCGCGCCGCCAGAGACATGGCTACGCGAGCGGCTGCAGGAGCTTTGCGCCTTCGAGCGTGAGTCCGGCTCCGAGGGCGAGCGCCGTGCCGCCGAGTGGCTGGTCGGCGAGCTCTCTGGGGCGGGGGCGCGCGAGGCACGGATCGAGCCCGAGCCCGCCGGCAGCGGCAGCTTCTGGTGGTCGCTCGGGCTGCTCAGCGCGGCGGGCGCGCTCGCCGGGGTGCTGGGGCGGAGCCCGAGCCGCGCCGCGCGGGGGGCGGCCGCCGCGCTCGGCGCGGCCGCCGCCGCCCTGGCCGCGGACGAGCTTCCCCCCGGAGGCCGACGCTTCCGCCGCCTGCTGCCTGGCAGGACGCTGCATCAGGTGCTGGCCGAGATCGGGCCGCCCGATGCCGAGCGCACGATCGTCGTCCACGCCCACCACGACGCGGCCCACACCGCCTTCTTCTTCAACCCGGCGATCACCGAGACCGTGGCCGAAAGCGCGCCATGGGTGTTCGAGCGAAACGACACCAGCCCGCCGCTGATGTGGCCGCTGCCCGCGGGGCCGGCACTGGCCGCCGCCGGCGCCCTGGCTGGCAGCCGCAAGCTGGCCGGGCTAGGCGCCCTGATCTCGGCGGGGGGCGCCGCCTTCATGGCCCACATCGGGGCCGGCCGGGTGGTCCCGGGCGCCAACGACAACGGCACCGGCTGCCTCACCCTGATCGCGCTGGCGCGGGCGCTGGCCTCCGATCCGCCCGAGCGGACCAGGGTCCTGCTGCTCTCCACGTCCGAGGAGGCCCTCTGCGAGGGGATGGGCCTGTTCATGGAGCGCCACGGTCGCGAGCTGCCGCGCGAGAGCACCTTCTTTCTCTCGGTCGACACGGTGGGATCTCCGTACCTGCTGGCGCTGCGCGGGGAGGGGATGCTGCGGATGCGCGAGTACCCGCCCGCGGCGCTGGAGCTGGTCGACACCACAGCCGAGCAGCTCGGCATCGAGCTCTTCCCCAACCTGCGGCTGCGCAACGCCACCGACGGAGTCTTCCCACTCGCCTCCGGCTATCCGTGCGCCTCGCTGGCCTCCTGCAACCACCTCAAGAATCCCTCCAACTACCACTGGCCCACCGACACCCCTGAGAACGTCGACTACTCAACGGTGTCCGACGCGATCCGCCTCAGCGAGGCGGTTCTCCGCCGCCTCGATGCGCGCTGGCTCTAGCAAACGCGCTCAGAGCGCAAAAAGCGGGTGTTTGTGTGCGTTTGCAAACAGTTCACTCGCGGTAAACGGATTAGCTCGGGCGCAAGCTGGGCTCGGATGAGCCGACATCCGTCGGCGACAACGGAGCAAACGAGTGACGAGGAGGGTGTGTGGCCCCGACTCCGCTATCTCCGCTTGACG
>CAYZPZ010000166.1:0-4561 GCA_964480205.1 uncultured Conexibacteraceae bacterium | reverse complement strand
TCGCCTCCCTGGCGGGGACGGTCGGCGCCTACCTGGTCGACGAGCGTCGCGAGCGCGCCGAAGCGGACGATGCCGGCTAGCTGTCGCTCTTCCTTCGGTGTTTGAGACGAGCAGGTGTTCAGCGCCGACGCCACCTTCGACGGCTTCAGCTCGGCGCACAACATCTCGATCAACGAGCAGACCGACACCGCCTACGTGGTCGGCAGCGACGAGTGCCACAACGGCGACGAGAACGGCGGCCTCTACATGGTCGACATCTCCGATCCGCTCAACCCGTCCTTCGCCGGCTGCGCGCTGATCGACGACGCCGACGGCGACGCCAGCACCGAGTCCAACAACTACGTGCACGATGTCGAGTGCATCGTCTACGACGGCCCCGACCGCGACTACGCGGGCCGCGAGATCTGCTTCGGCTCAAACGAGAACGTGGTCGCGATCTACGACGTCACCGATCGCGCCAACCCGGTGGTGATCTCGCTGACCGGCTATCCCAGCGCCGCCTACACCCATCAGGGCTCGCTGACGCCCGACCGCCGCTACTTCCTGTTCGGCGACGAGCTGGACGAGTCGACCGGCACCGTGGACAACACCACCACCTACGTGATGGATGTCGCCGACCTCGATTCGCCGCCCACCCCACTGCCCTACTCGCACGCGAGCGTCTCGATCGACCACAACCTCTACGTCCACGGCAACCACGTCTACGAGTCCAACTACCTGGAGGGGCTGCGCATCCTTCAGTACGACAACGATTCGCTGGCCGCCGGCCAGCTCACCGAGATCGGCTACTTCGACGTGGTCCCGGCCGTCGACTTCCCCGAGTACGGCGGCACCTGGAGCAACTACCGCTTCGACAGCGGCACCACCGTGGTCAGCACGATCGAGAACGCGGTCAGCGGCATGTTCGTGCTGCGGCCCACCGTCCAGCCGGAGCAGCCCCCGGCGGCCCAGGGCAACTCGGGAGGCCATCGCCAGGACGGCGGCCGTGGCAAGGGCGGCGGGGGCGGCTCCTAAGCGGACGCCCCGAGCGGAGTCCGGCGCTCGGCGGCGCGACCCTCGCTCCGTAGCCAGGGGAGTCGAATTCGGGCGAACGGGGTACTGACGCGCCGAGGACCGAATGAGCTCTCGACCGACCATGTCCCGTGCCGAGCTGCGCGAGACGGACCTTCGCCTCTTCCGCAGGATCGCCGGATGGCGCTCCACGCCCCTCGGCTGGGCGCGGAGAGGGCCTCCCACCTCGCTCGAGCGCCTCATGCATTGGCTCAGCCGGGGCGCCGACATGTCGAAGATCTGGTTCGCGGCCGCGGCGGCCCTGTTCAGGTTCGGCGGCCGCTCGGGCAAGCGGGCGGCGGTCCGCGGGGTCGGCTCGATCGCCGTGAGCTCGGCGATCGTCAACTTCCTGCTGAAGCCACTCGTCAAGCGGAAGCGCCCGGCGCGCGATCGCATCCCCGCGGCGCGGCAGCTGGTGCGCGAGCCGCTCTCGACCTCGTTTCCCTCCGGTCACGCGGCCAGCGCCTTCGCCTTCGTCACGGCGACCGCGTTGGAAAGCCGGCGAGCCGCGCTCGTACTCGCCCCGGTGGCGGCCGGCGTCGCCTACTCCCGCATCTTCAACGGGGTCCACTATCCGCTCGACGTCGCCGCGGGGGCGGCGGTCGGGTCAGCGGTCGCGATCGGCACGCGGTTGAGCTGGCCCGACCTGCCGGGCGGCGGCGAGCTCGGGGTGGAGCTTCCGGCCCGCCGTCCGGCCCCGGCCAGCGCGGACGGGAGCGAGGTGGCGATCGTCGTCAACACCAGCTCGGGATCGGGCGTCGATCCCGCGCGTCCCTCCATCTCCGACATCCGCAGGCTACTTCCCGCCGCCAGGGTGGTCGAGCTGGCCGCTGGAGACGACGCTCACGAAGCGGCCCGCTCCGCCGCGGCGAGCGCGTCGGTGCTGGGCGTCTGCGGCGGAGACGGGACCGTGGCGGCTGCGGCGCAGACCGCGCTCGAGGCCGGCAAGCCGCTGCTGGTGCTTCCCGGCGGGACCATGAACCACCTCGCCCACGACCTCGGCATCCGCACCGCCGCAGACGCGGTCGATGCGCTGCGCGGCGGCGAGGCGACCGCCATCGACATCGCCACGATCGCCGGCGGGGCGTTCGTCAACCACGCCAGCTTCGGGGCCCACACCGCCCTGGTGGACGAGCGCCGCAGGCTCGAGCGCCGGATCGGGCGCTGGCCCGCCCAGCTCCTGGCGGCCGTTCGCGCGCTGGGCAGGACGAAGCCGGTGGAGGTCGTCGCGAACGGCGAGCGAAGGTCGATCTGGATGGCCTTCATCGGCAACGGCACCTATCACGACGCCGGCATCGCCCCGGGATGGCGCCGATCCCTGAGCGACGGAACGCTCGACATCCGCCTGCTCGACGCGACCCGACACCGATCCAGGGCGCGCGCCGTGCTCGCCCTCGCGCTCGGCGGCGCCCGGCGCCCGGGCGGAATCGAGGCGATCCGCTCCCCCCGCCTGACCCTGCGGCCGGCGGACGGGACGCTCCGCCTCACCCGGGACGGCGAGCCGTTCGAGACAGCCGGGGCCGTTGAAGCCGAGGCGCACGGCCGGAGGCTGCTCGTCTACGCCCCGGGTGGTTAGGGTGGGCGCTCCGCACCAACCGACCGAGGAGGCGAGAATGCTTGCGCGACTGACGCGGTACGAGGGGGGCTCGCCCGAGGCGATCGACGAGGCCCTGAAGCAGAAGAAGCGGGTCCTGCCCACCGAGCCCGGGCAGACCGAGGGAATGCACGGCGCGATCTTCCTGGCCGATCGCGAGGCCGGCACCATCGTCGTGATCTCACTCTGGGACGACGAGGGAGCGCTGCAGGCGAGCGAGGGCGAGGCGGCCCGCCTGCGCGAGGAGGTCACCGGCGAGGGGGAGACCGCCACGGTCGAGCGGTACGAGGTGGCGCAGTTCGCCGTGGCGCAGGAGCAGCCCTAGAGCTAGGGGCGGGGCGCACCTGCGGGGATGCCCCCGCCTGTGCCGAGGACTACGCGAGCCTCAGGGACCTGGTCGGCGGGACGGACCCCCTACCTCTTGCGCTTGGACGAGGAGCTCTTCCGTCCCGAGGAGGAGCTCTTGCGTCCGGAGGAGGAGCCCTTGCGGCCGGACGAGGAGCCCTTGCGGCCCGACGAGGAGCCCTTGCGCCCCGACGAGGAGCCCTTGCGCCCGGACGTGGACCGCTTGCGCCCGGAGGTGGAGCGCTTGCGCCGGCGGCGTCCGTCTCCCCTCGCGCGCTGGGCGCCGTCAGCGACCGTGTCGATGACGGTGTCCGCGGTCTCCCGCGCCTTGGCCAGCCCCTCCTGCAGGCTCTTGCCCACGTCGCCGGCGGCGTCCCGCGCCCCGGAGGTGACCTGCTCGCCGGTCACCCGCGGGAACTCCCTGGCGGTCTGACGGCGCAGGGCGACCAGCCCCACCAAGGCGAGGACGGCGAGGCCCAGCCGGGTGAAGACCGCGCGATCGCTGTCGGCGCCGGCGAGAGTCCAGAGCGCCGCGGCCACCAGCAGGACGGCGATGACCAGCACGAACCGGTCGCGGAGGACCGGCGCCATCACCCGCCGGGTGGAGCGGGCGCCCTCGGTGGGCGAGCCGAGCCAGCCGGCGACCAGGAAACCCGCCCCGTAGGCGAGCGCGATCCAGGCGATCGAGGTCTGTAGCGAGGTCCCGACCTCCCAGACCGCCTCGCCGGCCGACTCGAAGCCCGGCTCGGCGAGCTCGTCCACGATCAGGTCGCCGGCGATCTCTCGGCTGATCAGGGCCGCGATCCCGGCGATCACCATCCCCACCCCGATCCAGGCGGCGGTCGCCCAGGCGTTGCGGCGATCGAGGAAGAGAGCGAGCGCGAAAAGGGCCAGGGCGACCAGCGAGCTTCCGAGCGCGACGCCGTCGAGCGCCCGGGCGGTGTCCTGCGCTGTGCCGATCTCCTCGGCCCGCAACACCTCGATCTCCGCGACGTCGCGCGGAATCTCGCGGGCGACCCCCTGTCCCAGCCCGATCTCCTCGGCGAGCGCCACGACCAGCGGTCGCAGGTTGAGCACGGCGCGCTCGCCCTCGGCGGTCACCACCCCCTCCTCCTCGAAGACGATGTTCCGGAACTGATCGTGCGCGGCGCGGTTGGCCTGTCGCCAAAGGTCCTGGAACTGGTCGGTGCCCATCACCTCCTGGGCGGCGGTCTCGGCGAGCCCGCGCAGGCCGGCCGCGGCCGGTCCGGCCGCGCGGTCGGCCTCATCGGGGAGCAGCCTGCGCAACTCGCGCTGGACGTCCACCTCCTCGTAGAGCTGGTCGACGGCGTAGGTGGCGAGGGCCGAGCGAACCACCTCGCGCTGGATCAGCTCATCGCTGGTCTCGGTGAAGCGGTCGGTGCGCAGGCCCTGCCGCTCGGCCCAGATCGCCCAGATCGAGACGAAGATCAGGATCGCTCCCAGCACCACCAGGGTGCCTCTCGTGCGCTGCAGCCGGCCGCTCATCTCGGTGTCATTCCGTCCTTTGCTGGGATTTCGGGTTCCCTAGCGGGATGCCCGCTGCCGAGGGGG